>JAIOTF010000420.1 GCA_021107195.1 Anaerolineaceae bacterium
GGCGAAAGAAGAGCTCAGTAATTTAAAGAAAGAGGCCATGTCCACATTCCAGGAAGTGCGCGGGTTCATTCAGGAATTACGCCCGATGATGTTGGATGACCTGGGGCTCTTCCCGACTGTTCAGCGCTATATTAAAACTTTCCGTGAACAAAGTGGCGTGGATGTAAATATTTCGATCAAGGGACAAGAACGCCGTCTTGAGCCCTATTTGGAAGCGATGATATTCCGGGCCATGCAGGAATTGATGGGGAACTCCGTTAGTCACAATAAAGACCATCCGGTGAAGATTGAGATCAATGTGGAATTGACGCTGGATGAGCACTGGGTGAAAGTATCGGTCACCGATAATGGGAAAGGATTTAACCCGACCACGGTGAACGATATGGATAATCTTGGATTGAAATTAATTCGTGAACGCGTTGATATGCTCGGAGGTAATATCGAAATTGATGCTGCGCTTGGTCAAGGCAGCCGGGTCAGTTTCCAGGTTCCAGCATTAGAAGCTTCTTCACGATAAAAATCATTACGCTATCATTATCATACAGGAGGAGTTTGTGACAAAGAAGACAATTGCACTCTTAACCGGAGGCGGCGATGTGCCGGGTTTGAATCCAGCGATGAAGGTTGTCGTTATGAGCGCATTTGAAGAAGACTATCGGGTGATCGGTATCCGCCGTGGATGGGGCGGCTTGTTGAATTATAATCTGGACGAACCATCGACCCATGAGTACAACATTCGTGAATTGTTTCCTGAGGACGTTCGCAAAATTGATCGCACTGGAGGCACTTTCCTGCATACTTCACGCACCAATCCTGGAAAGGTAGCACCAGACAGAGTCCCTGATTTCCTGAAAAATTCAAAATACGGAAAAGCTAACAAAAAAGACGATTTGATAGATTACACGGACCATATCATCGAAGTTTTGGATCATTTGGGAATTGACGTTTTGGTCACCATTGGCGGCGATGACACCTTGAGTTATTCTGCCCGCTTGCATAAAGAAGGTTACCCGGCTGTCGCTATCCCCAAAACGATGGATAATGATGTGTTTGGAACGGATTACTGCATTGGGTTCTCCACTGCTGTAACACGCAGTGTGGAGTTCATTACGAATATGCGTACTTCTATAGGTTCGCATGAGCGGATTGGTGTGGTGGAATTGTTTGGACGTAATTCCGGCGAGACGAGTCTGATCAGTGCCTATCTGGCTTATGTGGATCGCGCCATTATTTCTGAAGTACCTTTCGATATGGAGAGATTGTGTGAATTTCTGGTGAAAGACCGGCGGAACAACCCTTCGAATTATGCGATTATGACCATATCCGAAGGTGCAACTTTGCAAGGCGGCGAGATCATTGAGACGGGCGACAAAGATGCTTATGGACATCGTAAATTGGGGGGGATTGGCAACCTTGTTTCACAAGAGATCAAAAAACGCACGGGGACGGGCATCATGTATCAGCAGCTTGGTTATTTGATGCGTTCCGGTGCGCCGGACTCGCTGGATCGGATGGTTGCGATGTCCTTTGGGCATTTGGCGGTGCAGTTGATCCGCCGGAACGAGACAGGAAAAATGGTTGCTTTGCATGGCGGCAAATACACCACTGTGCCGATCGATATGATCACCGCCGGTTTGAAGAGGGTGGATATTCAGTCGTACTATGACATTGAGAATTATCGCCCGAAGGTGCGGGATTTTCTGGGTGTACCGATGTTCTTGAGCTAGTAAGTGTGGGCATTATTGCCTAATAGGAAGATATAGAAAGGAATGAATCATGATTGTTACTACAAAAGAGTTGTTCAAAGCAGCTTATGGAAAATATGCCCTGGGTGCGTATAACATTAACAACCTGGAACAGGCTATGGGGCTTTTCAGGGGGAATCTGGACAGCCAGGCACCGTTCATTATCCAGATCAGCCGCGGTGCTCGGAAGTATACACACAAACTTATGCTGGAAGGCTTAATTCGCGGTGCCGACCAGGTATTCCCTGAAGCGATCTTTGCCGTTCATCTTGACCATGGGGACGAAGAAACATGTTATGACTGCGTCGAAAGCGGTTTTTATAGTTCTGTGATGATTGATGCCAGCCATGAGCCTTATGAGGAGAATATTGCTATCACCAAGCGTGTTGTGGATGCCGCGCATGCCAAAGGCATTGTCGTTGAAGCGGAACTGGGGCAATTGGGAGGGGTTGAGGAGCATGTCAAGGTCGACGAGGCTAATGCAAAACTTACAGACCCGAAACAGGCGCGCGACTTTGTCGAACGCTCCGGCTGTGATTCATTAGCCGTTGCCATTGGCACCAGTCATGGCGCGTTCAAGTTCTCGGGGTCCCAGTCCTTGCATTTTGATGTTTTGAGCGATATTCAAAAGGAACTGCCTGGTTTCCCGCTGGTAATGCATGGTTCCAGCTCTGTGCCACAGGAAGAGGTTGCCCGGATCAACGCGGCTGGCGGTAGATTGCTGGGGGCTCGCGGCGTAGATGCTAACCAGTTCAGGCAGGCTGCCAAGCTGGGTGTTACGAAGGTGAACATTGACACAGACGGGCGGTTGGTATGGACACGGGTTCACCGTGAATATTTCCTGGAGCATCCTGAAAACTTCGACATGCGCCCGCCAGGAAAAGTATTTATGGCGGAATATGCCAAATTCATAGCTGCAAAGAATGAAAAATTGGGCAGCAAGGGTGAGTTGGACGCTGTTCGGAAAATATTGGGCTGAGAATCCTGGAATTAGTTATCAACTAAACCGCTGCCTGAGTATTCTTCCAGGCAGCGGTTTTGATAAAGTTGATTTGAGGAATATATGCCAAAAAGCGAACAGGGCGTGACCAGCAAGCGCTATCAGGTACTCCCCAGAACACTGATCTTCCTGACCAGGGGCGACGAA
Organism: Anaerolineaceae bacterium; assembly: GCA_021107195.1. Taxonomy (GTDB): domain Bacteria; phylum Chloroflexota; class Anaerolineae; order Anaerolineales; family Anaerolineaceae; genus SMBSF63. Next base: position 2,893 of record JAIOTF010000420.1, read on the forward strand.
GTCCTGTTGATCAACGGGGCGCCAACAAAGCGGCTTTGGGCTAATCGCTATAACGGAGTTGGGGGACATGTGG
>JAIOTF010000260.1 GCA_021107195.1 Anaerolineaceae bacterium
CCTCACTGTACTTGCGCACCGAACGTCTTTGTTCAATGACTGTACGCAAATCGATAGTCGGCATTTCCAGCGCCTTCGGGTCGGGCAGCGCAATCCGCGCTGCCTCCACCGGGGCGGCCCATTCCAGCGGCGGCTGCGGCATGCCCCGCTGCTGCGCCGTCATACTGACGTGCCGTTTCGTTTTCCGCATAAATTCATACCCGATTTTCTTGTCCATCATTCATCTCCTGTCATATTTCAGTCTCAAGAAGGAACTTCGCCGTAACGTTCCTTGATCTTGCGGATCGATTCTTCCTCTCCGGTTGGCTCCACCAGCAATCCATACAAATCCGGCCGGCGCGCCTTGATCCAGCGCTGTCCCTGACTCCTTTCGCGCAGAGCAGCGTCCAGCGCAGCCACCACCATCTCAGCCTGCGGCTTCCAGGTTTCCACCAGAATATCCCCATTGGTATCGAGGATCATCGCCCCGCCCGTGCGTACCTCGCCGCCATCCATCCCAACTCCGTTGCTGAAAAGATAGAACAGTCCATTATCATGAGCGCGTGCCGGGAGCCAGTTCATCAACCACTTGCGTCCCTTACGGCCGCGAAACTCCGCTTTAATCGCCTCCGGTGCTTCCTCCCGCTTTCTCCATAATTCCGGATCAATCAGTCCCATACTGGGCGAACGCGCTCCGCCCGTCTGGTGGGGTGCCATCAATACATCCGCTCCCATCAGGGCATTGATGCGTACATTCTCGCCAATATTGTTATCATAGCAAATCAACACCCCCACCCGCACCCCATGCGGGATGTCAAACACCGTATATTCATTGCCTGAGCCCACGTCTGGATGAACGAAGCAATGCAGCTTGCGATGACAGGCCCAGCGGCCATCCGGCATGGCAACCGGGTAAGCATTGTACATCCTACCGTCCGGTGCCAGCTCGATCAACCCTGCACCAATCGTCATCTCATACTGCCGGGACAAGCGCAGCAAACTTTGCGTAGATGCCCCATCCGGCACGGGCTCAGCCAGTGCCATCACATCCTGCTGCTCTAGCTCACGCACATGAGAATAGCCGGTGATGCACATCTCGGGGAACGCGATCAACTTTACCCCCTGGGCAGCAGCTTCACCCACAAAATACTCAACCTTTGCCAGATTGGCCGCTTTATCCCCCGGCGCATGCTCAAACTGAACCGCCGCCGCCCGTATCGTTTTCATGTCAAGCTCCCTTTCTTCTTCATTCTGCTGTCATTATAGAATCCACTGGCAGGTTTTGCAAATACTCTATATGCCGCACTATAAGGAACCGGGAGAAGATGGCGCTTTCCCCACTTGGCATCCTTCTACGCGGCTATCCTTAAGCCTGAGTTTCGTATATACTTTAGGTGGGATCACGTTGCTTTTAACGGTAAAAAAAGGGAAATCAGACCATGAAAACCATTACTGTTTGGGATATTTTGACCATTCTAGTGCTTCTTGTTGCGGTTGGTCTGATCATAGTATTTGCACAGATCTTCATCAATCCCCAGGTTGCGTATAACCCCTTACCCCCGCCCACCATGGTGCCCACGGTGGGAATCCCCACCAGCACGCCTACATTAAAGAGCCTGCCTCCCACCTGGACACCTCCTCCCGATGAGGGGAATAAGGCAGCTCGCACCACCTTGCGGCCTTCGCAAACCGGACCGCCGCCCAACGCAACTGTGCATCTGCTCTACACTTATACCATCACACCCACCGGCATGCCCACCGACGCCCCACTGCCATCCAACACACCAATCGTAAGCAACACCCCTCTACCGATCAACGCTGCTTCTCCAACCTCTACGGCGCTATCGATTAACTTTGCTACGCCAACAAAGACCCTTTTGCCGGCCATGTTAACCAGCACACCAACATCCACCAGTACAATTGTCATTCCTCCGCCCCCTGTTCAAAACACATCAACGCCCACAACAACTGCTACATCAACACCCACAACCGAGCCCACAATTGAAACGCCGCCTGCTGTCCCTTCCATCGTATGGAAAGCAACCCACGAAGACGGTGACCTTCGAGAATGGCAGGAACACGGTGATTTTATCACCCAGGGAAGCAGTGCTTATTACAGCATGATCACATCACCCGCCCACAGCGGAAATTATGCCGTGGCGCTGACTATCGATACCGAAGGCTATTCTTCTTCAGGAGACTTCGCCGCTTACCTCTTCTACTGGGATCAACTTCCCGGGGATGCATACTATTATTCTGCCTGGTATTTCATACCACCAGGAACCCAACCCCAGGATTGGTGGAATGTCTGGCAATGGAAATCCACCTACAATGGCAGCACGGACAACAGCGTGCCCATGTACGCTTTAGATATTCGGGAAAAAAGCACCGGTCAACTGTCCCTGCAACTGATCTACCGTCCGGACATTGCTGAAAAAATCGATTACCGTCAGAATATACTGTATGTCCCCACCGATCAATGGTTTCAAATTGAGGCTTATTACAAAAAGGGTGTGGACAATACCGGTCAGGTGATTGTCTGGCAGGACGGCACCGAGATCTTCAATTTATCCAGTGTTAAAACCACCGAGTCGGACAATACTGTCTATTGGAGTGTCAATCATTACACAGACTACATTATCCCCAACCCATCCTCCATCTATATTGATGATGCCGCCATCAGCACCGAACGGCTCGGACCAAACTACACCCTGCCTTGATCCTGTTTCACCGCTGGCAGGTTTTGCAAACCCATCAACCATACTTGTCTGAGCCGGTCGATATCATGTAAGGAAACGACCTGGCACAATCCCCACCTGGCACCCTTCCTGCATGTCTATGCTTAAGGTAAAATTTCGTATATACTTTAGATGGAAACACTTTGCAGCAATCGGCTGAAGAAGGGAGTACAGACCATGGAAAAAGTTACTGTTTGGGATATTCTAACCATTCTTGTGCTTCTTGTCGCAGTTGGTCTGATCGCCATCTTTGCGCAGGTCTTCTTCAATCCGCAAATTGCATTCAATCCCTTCCCGCCCCCCACCATGATCCCCACAGTGGAGATCCCCACCAGCACACCGACATTGAAGCGCCTCCCAGCCACCTGGACAGCCACCCCGGACGTGAGCATAGTGGGTACAGCTACTCTGCGTCCCTCGCAGACCGTACCACCCAGCGCCACCGTATTGGTGCTCTCTACCTATACCAACACCCCCACCAACACCAATACACCCACCAACACACCGACCATCACCAATACTCCCACCGCCACGAACACCCCCACGATCACCCCGCTGCCGACCTATACGGCATTACCGACCTATACCCCTTTACCAACCTTTACCGTCTACCCTTGATCCACATACAAACACAAGCTGCGGCGGCACAATCCTGTGCAGGCTACCGTTGACGATTCTGGTGAAATAATCTCAATAACCAGGCCACTCGCTATATCACTAACACAGCGGGCATTTATCCTTTCTCATGCACAAAAGAAAACCGTCCAACAGTGACGGTTTTTCATTAATCCCTGATTGACTGGTTGCCTAATCCCTGATTACCTGCCCCTAATTATGGTATAAATAGCATCGTTCCAACGCATCTCAATCCTTAACATTTCTGACGGTACCCACCCATGAATGAAAAAATTTCTATTGAAACCTTTGAACATCTGGTAGAACTGGCTGCGCTGGCTTTAAGCGAAGAGGAAGCTGTCTACCTGCGCCGCGAACTGAACCATCAGCTTAACGCAATTGAAGAACTGGCAGCCATCCCCCTGGATGAAGACCTGGCCCTCACCGCTCACGGCGTCCCTTACACCGCCGCCATCAGCCCCGTCATGCGGGCAGATACGTGGCAGCCCAGCGAGAACCCCGAAGAGATCATCCGGCAGGCCCCGCAAACCGACTTTGGTTTGATCGTGGTGCCGGACATTCCCCACACCGATCTGGACTGAACCATGCAACTCTGCGACCTTTCTGCCCTTGAACTGACAATAAAAATCCGCCAGCGGGAAGTCTCTGCTGTCGAAGCCCTTGACTCTTCCCTGGAGCGCATCCGCGCTGTGGACGGCCGCCCGGGATCCCTTAAACCCGGCCAACTGACCGCCGAAGACCAGAAAACCCTGCACGCCTTCATCACCCTGACCGAAGAACGTGCCCGCCGCCAGGCGGAGAACGTCGACCAGCAACTGGCTGCCGGAGAAGATCCCGGCCCGCTGGCTGGTGTGCCTTTCACCGTAAAAGACCTCTTCTGCGTGCAGGGAACGCCCACCACCGCTGCATCCAGAATCCTGGCAAACTTTGTCGCCCCTTACACCGCCACCCCCATTGCCCGCATGGAAGCCGCCGGAGCAATCATGCTCGGCAAGGTTAACCTCGACGAATTTGCCTATGGCTCTTCCACCGAGTCTTCGGCTTTCCAGCCCGCTGCGCGCAACCCCTGGAACACCAGCCGTGTGCCTGGCGGGTCCTCCGGCGGTTCAGCCGTTTCTGTCGCCGCCGGTGAAGCTGTGCTCTCGATTGGCACCGACACCGCCGGCTCCATCCGCCAGCCGGCCGCCTTTTGCGGCATGGTCGGCCTCAAGCCCACCTATGGGCGCGTTTCCCGCTATGGCTTGATCGCCTTCGGCTCCTCGCTGGACTGCCCGGGCCCCATCGCCCGCAACGTAAGCGATACCGCAGCAATGTTGAATATCATCGCTGGCCCAGACAGCCGCGATAACACCGCCGTCACCCTGCCACCCGAAGACTTCCTCGAAAAACTGGAATCCGGCGTCAAGGGCATGCGCATCGGTCTCTCACCGGATTACTTCCGCATCGCAATCCCCGACCCGCAGACCGGCGAATATTGCCAGCAGCCTCTGCCAGAGGAGATTGAAACCCGCGTGCGCCAGACCGCTGAACTGTTGGCATCTCTTGGCGCGATCATCGTCGATGACGTACCCATGCCTAACACCCGCTACGGCATCCCCGCCTTCTTTGTCATCAGCCGGGTCGAAGCCGCTTCCAACCTGCACCGCTTTGACGGCGTCAAGTATGGCTACCGCACACCGCAAAAAATGACCGATCTGAACAAAATGTATCGCTTGTCCCGCGGTGAAGGGTTTGGCTTGCAGCCCAAACTGCGCATCCTGATGGGCATGTACGTCAGTGCCGCCCAATACAGCGAACAGTATTACCAGCGCGCGCTCAAGGTGCGCGCCATGATCCGCCGTGACTTTGAGCAGGCCTTTGACAAAGCTGGAAAATATCAGTTGGATGCCCTTCTGACCCCCACCACCCCCACCACGGCCTTCTCCATTGGCGATATCTACGGCGACTCGGTGCTCATGCAATTCGCCGACCAGCTCACCGTACCCGCCAACCACGCCGGCATCCCCGGCCTGTCCATCCCCGCTGGTTTCGACGGCCAGGGCCTCCCCATCGGCGTGCAGCTCCTCGGCCCGGACTTCTCCGAAGCCAGCCTGCTGCGCATCGGCCGCGCCTATGAAATGGCCACCACCGAAGAAGCCTGGCGCCAGATCAAGCCGCAGGTGCTGCGCTAATTTTGTCGTTGCGAGGAGGGCGCTAGCCTGACGCAGCAATCCCCACCACCGGCTTTAGAGATTGCTGCGGCCGCTTGCTTCGCGGTTCTTTCACAGTGACATCCATTAGAACTTATGAACCCCTCTCTCACCTACCGTGTCATCAAACCCTACCAATCCGCCTACCCTGACCCGCTTGTTTTTCATTGTGGTGAGGTACTGACTACCAGCGCTCGTGAAACCGACTGGCCGGGCTGGGTGTGGTGCACCAACACCGCAGGCCAATCCCGCTGGGTGCCGGACGTTTATCTGCAACTATCTGAAAATCAGGCCATCATGCGCCGCGATTACAACCCCCTTGAACTCAGCGTGCAGATAGACGAGATGCTCATCGCTTACGAACATGTCAACGGCTGGGCCTGGTGTATCAATATCAATAACCAACAGGGTTGGGTTCCTCTGGAATGTCTATTGGAGACATAACAACATCATGCTGCGACAATTGCGCGTTTATGGCCTGTTTGGATTCATTTTCCTTTTGAGCGCCTGCCGCGCGCCTGTTCCCGCCCCCACCTTTACCGCTCCACCTTCCACCGCGCTGCCTTCCACCCCCACCACGCACCCAGCTATTACCGCCATCGCCACACTCACCCCCACACAGCTATCTCTAACCCCCACATCCACCCCTTCGCCCTCGCCCGCGTCAGCCGCATGGGGCCGAACCATAGACATCACCAACTGCCGTGCGGGGCCCTCCACCGACTTTCTCATCAGTCGCAGTCTGCCGTCTGGACAAGAAGCTGCCCTGCTGGGCGTCAGCCCCGAGCGCACCTGGTGGCTGCTCCAGCCACCGGACGGTTCCGCGCCCTGCTGGGTGTGGGGCCCTCTGGTGGATATTTTCCACGGCGACCCGGCAAACGTGCCGCTGGCGGACGCGCCGCCCACACCCACCCCCATCCCGCAGAATGCCGGCGGACGCAGTTTCACCGCCGAAGAATATGAAGACGCCCTCTTTGATCTGCTTAACCTGGCCCGCAGCCAGCATGGCCTGCCACCTGCCGAGCGCAATGCCGCGCTTGATGCCGCCGCCCGCCTGCACAGCGCCGACATGACGCAGCATGACTTCTTTGCTCACCTCAGCTACGATGGGCGCGACTTCAACGCCCGCCTCACCGAGCAAGGTCTCTACTTCAGCAACGGCGGCGAAACCATCTATGCCGGCGGTGATCCCTACCAGGCATATCATATCTGGATGGGCAGCGACGTGCACCGCAACATCATCCTGCATCCATCATTCACGTCTCTGGGTGTGGGTGTTGTATATGTAGAAGATGCAACCTATGATGTATATGTCACCGTCGATTTTGCGGCTTTGTATATGCCGTAATTTTTTTCGTATTAGATGCCGTCCGCCCCTACAGGGGTTTAAATTTCACTTGCCTCTTTTGGATGACTACCATGATTTTCCAAAAAAACTGTTTTCAAATAACTGAGTATAATCAAACTGCGCTCAACATTTTCTAAGCTTCCAACACATAAATATGAACCGATCACGAATGGATATAACGCGTGAAAGACATCGAAACCATTGCTGAAAATAGTGTCAAATCCACCGGGTGGAATCTTTCAGCCAATATTTTCATGACAATGAGCAGTTTTATACGCACCTACATCCTGGCGCGATTGTTATCAGTCGAGACCTTTGGAATTTATGGCAAGGCACTTTCATTTGTGTTTATCGCCCTGCCATTCCTATGGCTCGGGCATGAAGCGGCCATGTTACATCGTGCACCAGAAACCGAAGACGAAGAACAAAGCGCAGCAGTACTGTTCACGCTATCATTGATCAGTTGCTGCATATGGACGATCCTAATGGTACTGGCGGCAAATATTCTATTTGACCTGACAAGCACCAATGCGAAAATCGCCTTCTATGGGTTCATCGCCGCCGAAGCACTATTGCACATAACCGTTGCACCGAAAACATTATTCGCCCGCGAGATCAACTATAAACGTCAGGCATTGACCAGATATGCTCAGTTTTCAATCAGCACATTGCTCTCTATTTCCTTAGCAATCCTGGGGACGGGAATTTGGGCATTGATCAGTATGAACCTGGCCACATCGATCATCGCAATCATCATGTATTATTTTTGGCAGCCCAATTTTCGCCCCCGGCTATGCCTGCAGCCAGATGTCGTGCGGTATTATTTTCGATTTGGTTTTAAGGTGACCCTGGAATCTCTGGTATACAACATTCAAGAACGCATTGATGACCTTTGGACCGCCTCATATTTTGGGTCCGTTGCCGCAGGCTTTTACACCCAGGCGCATGTCGTAGCGCGTTATCCCTTAAAAATTATCTCTTTACCAATTATTTCTGTGGCAAAAGGAACTTTTAACGCGCTTAAACATGAAAAGGCCGCCCTCACCCAATCCTTTGAATTGGTCTGCAGTCTGGTTGCACGGCTCACTTTTTTCATCGGAGGAGCCGTTCTACTGGTGTCGCATGAATTCATCGTTCTCTATCTTGGAGAAAAATGGCTGCCTCTCTTGAACGTAGTACGCATCATGGTGTTCTACATGATGATCGAACCCATCAAGGAATCCTTCTCTGCGCTTTTCTCTGCAATCGGCCATCCAGAATTGGCCTTACGTGCACGAATATGGCAATTAGCTTGCCTCATTGCAGGCATCATCCTCTTCTCATGGGCAAATTCATGGGGCATGGAAGGCGTGGCCCTGGCAGTGAATATTTCGATTCTGGTGGGATTAATGATCATGATCCAATTCCTGAAACCTCATCTACAAGTTTCCTGGAGGATAATTTTTGCTCCCCCAGCTATTGCGTTAACGCTCACGGCATTGGTGGCTTTTGCAGCATTTTCCCAGGTTGCTTTTTCTTCTGTTTGGATATCATTAATATGCAAACTAGGCCTATGGACTGCTATATTTTTGCTCATAGAACTGGCTATTGACCGAAATTATTTGACACAATTGGCCAACATAATGATAAAATTTTATTTCAGAAACTCCCAAAAAGCAGCAATAACGAATACAGGATTTTTCGCACAAAACTAAGGGGAAATGTGTCTATAAGCAAAAGCAATTTTTCGTATTAGCAGTTTTTCATTAATAGACACATTTTTGTACTATCTTTTAGGGATGAA
>JAIOTF010000389.1 GCA_021107195.1 Anaerolineaceae bacterium
ATATAATAACCAACGCTTGATGAACAATACACTCCCTCGCCTGCTCGCATCCCAGCAGGCGGGCTTAATGAAGGAAAAAATATCCATGCAAACCTATCCCATCCCCATGGTTCCCGGTCCAGTCAGTGTTCCGCCCCAAATCCTGAAAGCCTATCAGATCGATTTTGGCTCAGGTGACCTGGAACCCGAGTTCCTTGAACTGTATAACCGCACCGAAACTGATCTGCAACAGCTGCTTGGCACAAAACAAAGCGTCGTCATCCAGACTGGCGAAGGCATGATCGCCCTGTGGGGTGCGCTGAAAAGCTGCCTGCTGCCCGGTGATCGGGTGTTATCCATCGCCACAGGTGTCTTTGGTCACGGCATCGCCGATATGGCCAAATCGCTGGGCGCAGTGGTCAAGACCTATGATTTCCCCTACAACCAGACCATCTGCGATTGGGAAAACATTGAAAAGGCCATCATCGAATTTAATCCTAAAATGATTACCGCCGTGCACTGCGAAACCCCCTCCGGCACATTGAATCCCGTCGAGCGGCTCGGCGAGCTGAAATTCCGTCATCAGGTGCCCCTGCTGTACGTCGATGCCGTGGCCAGCGTTGGCGGCGCCCCGGTCCTGGCCGACGCGTGGCATATTGACCTCGCCCTGGGCGGCTCGCAAAAATGCCTGTCCGTCCCCCCGGCGATGGCCTTTCTGTCCGTCAGCCAGCGTGCCTGGGAGATCATCGAAGAAGTCAACTATCTTGGCTATGATGCCCTCAAGCCTTTCCAGAATGCCCAGGAAACTTTCTATTTCCCCTACACCCCCTACTGGCACGGCATGGCCGCCCTCAACGCCGGCGCAGAGCTGATCCTCGAAGAAGGTCTCGAAAACAGTATCGCCCGCCATGCAGAAGTGGCCGCCCACTGCCGTCAGCGCATCGAAGACATGGGCTTGTCGCTCTTCGTCGAAAAAGGCGCCATTCCCTCCCCCACCGTTACCGCCGTCAATATGCCCGAAAACATGCCCTGGGGTGAATTGAACGCCGCCCTGCGCCGGCGCGGGATGGTCGTCGGAGGCAGCTACGGCCCGCTGCACGAGAAAGTTTTCCGCCTCGGACACATGGGCTCCCAGGCAGAGATGAAACTGGTCAACCAGGCCCTGGATGTATTGGAAGAAGTGATCAAATAAATGTATCATCTCAAAAAATAGGCGCAAAAAGAAGCTGAACCCTTTTAATTTTTGTAAAAAGCAAGTAAACTAAGAATATATGTTAGACAACCTTGACCTGAGCGCCATACAAGACGAAAACGCACGCGAATTGATCCAGCGGCTTCTGAACCTGATTGAGGAGTTATCTGCGGACTTACGAGACGCTCAAGCCGAAAATCAGCGTTTGCGCAATGAAGTCAACCGGTTGAAAGGGGAGCAAGGCAAACCGAAGATCAAAGGGAATACGCCAAAAACAAAGCCAAGAAAGATAGCTTATTATTGGTGCTGAAATATCCTGAACTGCCTTTGCATAACAATGCGTCGGAACTGGAGGTGCGGCAGCGCGTACGCAAACGGGATGTCAGTTTTGGGCCGCGCACTGAGGATGGAGTACACGCCTGGGATACTTTCGCGACCCTGGCGGAGACAGCCAAAAAGCTGGGCGTCAGTTTCTATCGCTACCTGCATGATCGCATTTCAGATGATAACCAGATTCCACCGTTGGCTGACTTGATTATGAAACATGCTAAAGATCTCGATTTGGGCTGGTCTTTTTCCTCTACCCCTAATTATTGAGAGGATACACATAAAACCGTGAAACGTATTCAGGCTTTCAGGAATCAAATAAAGTCGATTTCTCTTTTTACTTGTTTGCTTATCATTTTTATGTTTGGTTACGGTTTGTTTTTTCTCTATCCAATTTTCTTTAATGAAGAATTGATGATGCAATTTCCTCACTATTTACCAGGTAAACCCCTGATAGGTGTTGATTTGAGGCAAATGTTGAGCTATAGTCATTCCTGGTTTGTAGAGAAACAAACACCATATATTGGCGAAAATTTGTACCCGCCCTTTGCGACTTTTTTCTTTACCACATTAATATTTCTGCCATTTAGGACTGCTTATATCCTGACATCTTTTGGTACTTTGTTTGCATTTGCGCTGACCACATTTATTATTCCTTTCCAGATATTGAAGGATCAATTAGAGGCACTGCAGATAGTGTTTCTGATATTTGTAATGGGACTTTTCTCTTATGGATTGCATTTTGAAATAGAAAGAGGGCAATTCAATCTCATCGCATTTTCTTTTGCCTGTGCAGCAATTTTTCTGTTTCACAAGAAACCGAAAAATAGAATCCTGGCCTATATTTTGATAAGCCTTTCTATTCAATTAAAGGTATATCCAGCTATTTTCGTGTTTCTGCTTGTTGATGATTGGATCGATTGGCGAAGAAACTTCAGACGATTTATTATTTTGGGTTTAGTAAATATAGCTTTTCTCTTTATGTTGGGGTGGAACTATTTTGTAGATTTTGTTAATGCGATTCAAAGGCAGATGAGAACGCCTGGAATTTGGATAGGAAACCATTCTGCGAAATCTTTTGTTACTATACTGGTAGAGAAAATTTCACAAAGGAATTTATCGGGATATTTCTGGTGGATCGAAGAGTATTCAAATGTACTTGAATCGGTTTTGGTAGGCATTATCATTCTTGGTTTTTTGATAATGATATTGTGTTATTATCGCAAAGGAGCAAAGGGATTTCAGCCGGAGGTTTTTCTTGTTTCGGTTACAACGGCGCTTATGCTGCCTTCCGTAAGTCATGATTACACCTTGCCTTTGCTATCAGCTCCAGTTTTACTATACGTAGGGAAATGCTTTTGTATAGAAGAAGAAAAAGGCATTTTTAGTAAAGCCTTGATTAGTTTATTGTTTTTCTTTTATATCAGCACTTTATTCTCTTACACTAATAAGACTATTTTATTGCAGAACAATTTTCCTGCCATCTTCATGATTTTTTTGATAGTTGTGTTCTTGGAAATGGTTTCTCAGATGGCAAAATATTCTAATGATTCAAAGAATAGCGCTTGTAGAGATTAACATTTCGATAATATTCGTGTTTTGAGCGAAAATTTCTTTTGAAGAAATCAAATTTAAACTAAATATTCCAGACAAAGGATTTCGATGCATAGTTATCAAAAAATTAAGCCAGCACTACTTACCATTTTTCTGGTGTTTATTTTGTTTGCTATCATCATTGCAATTTTGAGTATGAACCCAGTTTTTTTAAGAAGGATTGGGATTCCGCTGCGTTTCGGCTTTACTCTTGTTTTTCCTGCTTTGCTTATCGTTTTCAGTGCTGTTCTCTGCTTGCCGAAACATTGGGGGAAATGGATTGCGATTGCGATAGTTTCCATTACGTTTTCGCTTCCTTTGGTCGGTGTGTGGGCCAGTGGAATGACTGATAGTTACATTCTTAGCGGTATGCTGCCTCTGGTAGATGCGGGGGCTTATTATGCCAATGCGATGCAGTTCCCGCAGACAGGCGTTTTTTCTGATTTTGCGTCACGCCGGACGCTTTTTAATGGTCTTTTGGTTGGATTGGCCTCTCTTTCAGACTATAACCTGGTGCAGATTCAATCGGTATTGATTGTTATGGCTGCTCTGGCTTACGCTTTGATGGCTATAAAATTACTGGATTTTCTTCATCCAATTTCGGTCGCTATAGCGCTGGTTGTGATCTTTTTATATTACCGCAGGTTTTCAGGGGCGATTTCAAGCGAGATTCTGGGGTTTACATTAGGCATGCTAGGCTTTTTCTTTCTTTGGAGTAGCATAAGGGGAAAGAAATTGTCGGGCTGTCTGGTGGGGTTATTCCTGACGGGATTGGCACTGCTGGCACGCGCCGGGGCCTTCATTGTCCTGCCGATGATCTTTCTATGGGGAATCATTTATCTACGCAGCAAAGAGACTTCAATCTTCATATTTGTGCTCGTGTCCATCGTTCCGTTGTTGGCTGCATACCTGATCAATAAATGGATATTCATTGCTTTTGGGTTAGCAGAAGGCGTTGCTTTTTCCAATTATTCTTATTCTCTCTATGGCCTTGCAAAGGGTGGAGCTTACTGGACGCAGATTTTTGAAGATCACCCTGAATTGGTGGATTTACCAAATAAAGAGCAGACCAAGATAGCCTACGAACTGGCGATAAAGCTGATTATAGTTGAACCCACGCAGTTCCTGGCAGGTATTTTTCACGAGTGGAAAATGTTCTTTTCTGAAACATATTATGGTATCTGGTCTTTCATCAGCCCGCAGCCATTGCAGGCTGCTTATAAAAGCCTTCCTATGCTTCTGGCGCATATTGGTCTGTATGGCTTGAGTTTGGCCGGGATTTTCCGCTATATCAGGAAACCAAAATGCGCTTATTGTGCTTTCTCAGTTTTTACCTTTGTGGGATTTTTGCTGTCTGTGCCGCTTGCTCCGCCGTCCCACGCTTTCGGACTGCGCGTTTTTGCGGCGAGCATCTGGGTATTAGGGTTGTTGCCAGCCATTGGTCTGGATAATCTCATCCCCGATAAATGGAGGAAAACAGCGCCAGCAGAAAGCGGTTTTCATTATCAGGTACGGGGGGCCGCCCTAGGCCTCGCAAGTGTGATTGTGATCCTCATCTGTATCGGTCCGCTGATTGCTTCCCGGCCAGATGATAGCAGGCTCCCTCCGGTTTTTGATGCGAATCTGTGTAGTGAAGAGGAAGTAAGTATTTTATTGCCATATCATCCACAATCTATAGTAACAATCGAGCGCGAAGATACATTTTTTCTGGATGGTCGTTCTCGTTATCATCAAGGGCGTTTTATGCGTAATCTGCATGATATGGCTGCGATTGAGTATGTTGACGATTTTGGGTTATTTGCTTCCCCCTTTGTGATCCTCCCGGCGATTCAATACGAAAGCGGAGAGCAGATTCTTCTGGTCGGGCAACGGAATGAACTGCCAGATGAATCTGGCGTGTTCATTGTTTGTGGAGAAAAAAGAGGCAGTATGAATATTTATGAAATAGCCGGTCGGGGGCAGCCATAATCTTTAATTCTCACTAACTGACTTTAGTTTCGCTAAAAGCGATGTAAAAACCGTAAAAAGCACCTTAGAAGTTCAATCTGCCGTCATGTGAGAATCGAAAAAAGGGAGGACTGGACACCAGCCATCCTATGTTATCTGAGAAAGCC
>JAIOTF010000118.1 GCA_021107195.1 Anaerolineaceae bacterium
ATGCTTTTTATGTTTTTGGGCTGCATTTTTGGCAACGCCCAGCATGAAACCCGTTTTACCCATACCAGGACGGCCGGCGATGATCAACAGGTCGGATTTTTGGAGCCCCCCCAGTAAACGGTCAACGTCAATCAGCCCGGTGGGTACGCCATAAATTTCATCGTCTCGTTTGGAGAGCTGGTCAACGCGATCATAAACGTTGCTGAGAACCTGATCGATGGGTTGCAGAGAGGTGGATATCCGCCGTTCGCTGATGCCAAAGATGGATTTCTCTGCTTCATCTAAAACGGTATTTACTGATTTACCCTGATCGTAGGCCAGCGCTGCAAGCTGGTTGGCCGAGACCAGCATCTTTCGACGCACAGCCATTTCTTCGATGATATGCCCATAAGCTTCGGCGTGCAGCGAGGTTGGCGTCTGGTTGATGAGAGAGGTGATGTAAGCCTGCCCGCCGACTTCTTCGAGGTGGCCTGCATTTTCCAATCCTTCGCAAACGGTGATGAAATCGATCGGTGCGCGGCGTTCTACGAGATGAGCGAATGTTTCCCATATCCAGCGGTTGCGGACAATGTAAAAATCATCGGCCTGCAAGAATTGGGCGACGTCATAATACATTTCCTGGTCGATCAGTACTGCTCCCAGAACCGCTTCTTCTGCTTCGCGGCTGTTGGGCTGTGCCTGAATTTCTTCTGAGATGCCTTCATTTGAGAAAATCTGGTCGCTCATAAGGGTACCGGTTGAACCTTCCGTGGTTTTGGGTGGAGTAAATCCATCAGAAAGCGTTTGGAGGGATGATTTCCCCCGTTGTTTTGAGTGTTACTTTTCTTCAGGAGAGTCGTCGGTATCAGTATTTTCGGCCTGGTTATTTTCCTCGTCGTTCATGCTGAGGTTTTCCAGGAAATCTTCGAAAATACTTAACCGTTCTGCTTTAATTTCGGTCTGTTCCCCATTTTCAGTGCTATCAGCTTCGCTGCTGGGTGTTTCAATTGTTTCCTGGGGCACGATGCCGGCTTTGTCCAACACTTCTTTTGCTACCAGGATGGGGACATGCGCTCTCACAGCCAGGGCGAGGGCGTCGGAAGGGCGAGAATCAACTTTGATCGTCTCGCCGTTGGCGTCCAGCACCAGGTTGCCGTAGAAAACATCATCCCGAAGGGCGCTGATTTCTACTCGCAGCAGGCGGGCGCCAAGTGCACCGAAGAGATTCTTTACAAGATCGTGGGTTTGGGGACGGGCAATCTCAATTTCCTGCAGGGCGATTGTGATCGATTCGGCTTCAAAAGGGCCGATCCAGATCGGAAGGTAGCGGTCAACGTGCAGTTCACGCAACACAACAATGCGTTGTTGGTTGGTCAGGCTGACGCGAAGACTTTCGATGACAACTTCTACCATTTCAGACATAAACACTCCCGAGCAAAGGGCTTTGAAAATCGATCTGTTCTATTCTAACACGGGGGCGGACTGCATGCAATATAAGGCGGAATTGACGGCAGTAGCAGACGTAATATTTGCCGGGGATAGGCAGTTGTATTAAAATTTGTTAAGATTGTGGATTACTTTAACAAAATGTTAAAGATTCGTGTATAATAATGAAACCTAACTCCTAATCATGAAATACCGCGTATGTATTCAGAAACGCCATTGGCTGAGGGGAGGGGCTGGGGGAATAATCTGTTTGGCATGGCTGGAACAGCGATGCTGATTGAAACAAAGGTGCTGATCCATCGATATCTATTTTCACTATATCAAACATGGCAGTGGAAAAGCTGGTATTATTTGACGACAGGAAGAGAACAAAGGAAAGGCAGGCGGAACATTTGGTGACTCCAAAAGCCAAAATACTTCTCATCGAAGGAAAACGAGCTGATCGACCATCATTCTTTACAGGATTAGCCCGCAAGGGTTATGAAATCAAGAGTGTGTCCAGTGGCAAAGCAGCACTGAAGCATTTAGATGGTGCACATCCGCACGTTGTTATTATTGATGCCGAATCGATGCGAGCTAATGGCAAAGGGATTGTACGCGCCATAAACCGTTCTGCACAAGACTTGCCGGTGATCTTCATTACTGGCGAGGATTATGATCATCCCGAGAGTGTGGAAGCAGATTGTGTTCTGATCCAGCCTTTTACACTTCAGAAGCTTTTGAACCGAATCCGGCCGCTGCTGCCGGTGAATGAGAAGAATTTACTTAAAGTGGGGCCGTTGGCTTTGAATGTTGACCGTCGCTGGGTGCGTTGTGAAAACCGGAAGGCAAGTTTAACGCCGCGCCTGGTGGTTCTGATGAGATTGTTAATGGAACGCCCCGGCGAAGTGCTGAAACGCGAAGAGCTGTTCAGTGAAGTATGGGAAACAGCCTATACAGACGACACCCGCACGCTGGATGTGCATATCAGCTGGCTGCGCCAGGCGGTGGAAGAGGACCCAAGGCATCCGCGCTTCATCAAGACCGTGCGCGGGGTGGGATACCGTCTGGATATTTCGTAGTCCGCTTTCCCTGGTTTTTATCGATTGTCTGATTTCGCACTGCCCTGCTGCAGTGCGTTTTTTTTGTTCTTGCTTTCAATTGTTTCAGACAACGCATGGCTTGGGGTCAGCAATTCTCAGTTTGGTTTTGTAGTGACGATTTTAATCGTTAAATTTTGATATAACGACTGAAGTCGAACCTACAACAAATTTATTTCAGCATATTGAGAATTGCTGCTTGGGGTGCGGAATGATCGCACACCGATCGAATCTTTGATATAATCTGCTTAACTTTATACTGAATAACTTGCTCGGGACAGAGTAATCAGGATGCTTTTCAGAGAGCCGGCGGCTGGTGTGAGCTGGCAGGCAGAATGGTGAAATTCCACCCCGACAATCCCGGATGGGATGAGTTGTTCCCGGAGGGGCAGTTTAGACTGCCGTAAGGGAACCGGATGCGTCCGTTATCGCAAGAATGAGACTTCTATTCTTTGGGATACGAAGTGAATGCAGGTGGCACCACGAGATACCCCCTTCGTCCTGCTGAGGTGAGGGGGGCTTTTTATATCTGTTTGCAGAGAGGATATTATGCTTGACATCAATTTAGTACGCGAACAACCAGAAGTGGTGCGGGAAGCATTACAAAAACGGAATATGGATACCGCCGTGGTGGACGAAATGGCAGAGCTGGACGTGCAGCGCCGCAGCCTGTTGGTTGAAGTGGAAACCCTGAAAGCGGAGCGTAATCGCGTTTCCCGCGAGATCGGGAAGATGAAGGACAAAGATGCCCGCCAGGCCAAGATCGAAGAGATGCGCGGAGTTGCCGGAAAAATCACAGAACTGGATGACCGTTTGCGCCAGGTGGAAGAAGCCTTGCAGGCGCTGATAGAAGGGATTCCGAATATTCCCGGCCCGCTGACGCCTGTGGGCCGCGATGAGAGTGAGAATGTTGTCGTCAAGACAGTGGGTGAAATTCCGGAGCTTGATTTTGAAGCGCTGCCGCATTGGGATCTGGGCCCACAGTTGGGTATTCTTGATTTTGATCAGGGGGTCAAGATCACGGGCTCGCGCTTTTATGTGTTGAGTGGGGCAGGAGCGCGCTTGCAGCGAGCATTGATTGCCTGGATGCTGGATCTGCATATCCGCCAGGGATACACAGAAAAATATACGCCCTTCATGGTACGCGGTGATACACTCTACGCTTCGGGGCAGCTTCCGAAATTTGAAGGCAATCTTTATCATGATCATGAGGAAGATTTGTGGATGGTGCCAACGGCAGAGGTGCCGTTAACCGGTTTGCACATGGATGATATTTTTGAAGATGAAATGCTGCCCCGGCACTATACGGCGTATACGCCTTGCTTCCGGCGGGAGAAGATGAGCGCCGGGCGGGATGTGCGCGGTATTAAACGCGGTCATCAATTTGATAAAGTGGAGATGTATATTTATTGCCGGCCGGAAGATTCACAACGCGAACTGGAGAAAATGCTGGCGGATGCTGAACAGACCTGCGCTGAATTGGGTTTGACCTACCGCATCGTGCAGCTTTGCAGTGGTGATCTGGGGTTCAATGCCCGGGTAACCTATGACCTGGAAGTTTGGGCGCCTGGCTGTGGCGAATGGCTGGAGGTTTCTTCTGTATCCAATGTGGGCGACTTCCAGGCCCGGCGGGCGAATATCAAGTACCGCCCCAGGGATGAGAAACGCTTGCAGTTGGTGCATACACTGAACGGATCCGGTTTGGGTATGCCGCGTACGATGATAGCCGTGCTTGAGAATTACCAACAGGCTGATGGTTCCGTGGTCGTGCCGGAAGTTCTGCGCCCGTGGATGGGCGGCATTGAAGTGATTAAGCCGGAGTAGTGGGAAGATAGCCTGGAGAAGAAGCCTGGAAATGAAATTGCGTTCAAGACGCATTGTGAACCTGGCAGCGTGGGCTGAGCTTGTAGAAGTTGAAGTGATGGTGGAGATTGTCTGACTGCGCCCTTCGACAGGCTCAGGGTGCGGCGCGAATTGTTCCTCACAATGACAAGTGAAGTAATTATCTCGATAGTTGTGATTTAAGATACACAACATGAGAAAAATGCGGTAAATTAAGCATATGCAACTTCCAATTATACAACCCGCCCCCATTATTACGGAACACAGTTCCGCATTTCAGGATTTGTTCA
>JAIOTF010000254.1 GCA_021107195.1 Anaerolineaceae bacterium
AGTAGAAGCCGGGCTGGCACTGCCAAAAGATGTGGAAATCAATCTTGAGAAGTAGTAATTGATAATCTGGGAAGTGTGCTAGAATTTTGTGTAAATAGAATTTCATCGTGCCCCAATCTTCTAACTGAATGACTAACTGGTTGATGGTCAATGGCCGGATGAACAGCCTGGTCACAAACTTCACTTTCTCGGTTGACACGCCGACTTGACAAATATTGATACAATCATGCTATGCATATCCTCCATGCGCACTACTCACCTGACAAATCCGGTCTGTTCTTTTGGGCAGAAACACCCGAGGCTGCTGCTCCAACTCTGGCGCGCGGACGCACGGCGCAACATCCAAAGCCAAAGGCGCATCCATTTAGTATTGCGCCTGCCCTGCCCGGCGAACAACACACGGTCACTTTGCAATTACCTGCCGTCAGGGGCATTCCACTCCCGTCGCCATACCTTGTTCACCCTTGGGATATCCCTGCCAAGAATCCGGCCCTCGCACCCTTTTTGGTGAAAGGAGTCATCTTACCGCCAGAAGCGGCACTGACCGTTTTGCTAACTTCTTCACCGCTTCAACCTAATGCCGCCGGATCTCACAGCCCATCACAAGCTTTCCGTTACTGGCGGATGGCCGCCTCCCTGGCCCTGGAGACCCTTGCCGCGCACAAACTTGTGCCCCTCATAGCTGGAAGCGACGCTCGCTGGCTGCCGGTATTAGATTCTCCTAAAGATGCGGCGCGAATGATGCAACTTATCGCCGCCATGCCGCCTGTCTGTCGCGCCGAAACTCCTGAAATTTCTCCCAAGACCCTTTTAACCAGTTTTCTGAACACGTTTTGCGATGCACTCGCCCGCAACTGGGGCAAGGTCGCCGCCCCTAAATTTATTCGCGACGACGACTCCCCTGCTTACCGATGGCTGGAAGCGCTATTCAGCGAAGACCCGGCCACCAAACTATCTCCCAACCAACTGCAAGGACTCGCCTTGAGCCACCGTGCCTGGATGCGTAATTTACACGTGGCGGGCGACGCGGCTTTTCGGATTGCATTCCGCCTGGAATCACCCGCTTCGCAAAATGAACCCTGGCAGTTGCATTACCTGATTCAGGCTAAAGATGACCCCAGTTTGCTGATTCCCGCTGAAGAAGTGTGGAAAAAGACAAAGGGCGCACTTACCCATCTTGGTCACCGCTTTGAACAGCCCCAAGAGAAATTACTGGCCGGTTTAGGGTATGCGGCACGGATGTTCCCTCCGGTAGCTGAAAGTCTGAAAAGTAAACGTCCTACCGAACTGGCCGTGGATACCAGCGGCGCATACAAATTTCTGCGTGAAACAGCCCCCCTGCTGGAAGGTGCAGGCTTTGGCATCCTTGTCCCGCCGTGGTGGAATAAAAAGGGCGCAAGATTGGGTGTCAAGGTCAAGATGAAGTCCAAAAATGACGCCCTCGCGGCGGGCAGAATGTCGATGGAGAACCTGGTCAATTATCAGTGGAAACTTTCGCTCGGTGAAACAGAATTATCTGAAGAAGAGTTCAAGGCTCTGGCAAAGTTAAAATCACCGCTGGTACAAATTCGTGGACAGTGGGTAGCGCTCGATGCCGAACAAATCGAAGCGGCGATTAAGTTTTGGGAAAAACAGAGGCTCGAAGGCGAAATGGGTCTGCTCGAGGCAATGCGGCTGGGACTGGGTGGAGAAGCCTCGGTGGGTGGACTGCCCATTGACACTGTCGATTCGGAAGGCTGGTTAGAAGAATGGTTGGAACGATTTTCATGTTCGGAAAAGTTGGATGAGTTGCCCCAACCCGAAGGGCTAATCGGACAACTACGCCCCTATCAAATATATGGATACTCCTGGTTGACATTTTTACGCCGTTGGGGTCTGGGTGCGTGCCTAGCAGATGACATGGGACTAGGAAAAACCATCCAGACAATTTCGCTGCTGGTGCATGAAAAAGAACTGGCAGGGCAATTTTCTGCCCCGGCGCTGTTGATCGCTCCAACTTCGGTTGTCACCAACTGGGAACGGGAAGTGGCCAGGTTCGCACCCGGGCTGCAGACCTATGTTCATCGGGGTACTGGCAGGCTGAAGGGCGCCGCGTTCCGTGATGCAATCAAAGATCGGGATATGGTGCTGACCAGTTACCCAGTGGTACGTTCGGATGCAGAATTCATCCAACCTATTCAATGGCTGGCTGTAATTTTAGACGAAGCGCAAAATATTAAAAACCCCGAAACAAAACAAACTCAGGTCATCCGCAAAATTAACGCTGAGTTCCGTATTGCGCTGACGGGCACGCCGGTGGAGAACCGTCTTTCGGAGTTATGGTCCATTATGCACTTCTTGAACCCCGGCTACCTGGGTGCGCGCAAGGCGTTCCGCGAAAATTTTGCCTTACCGATTGAACGCTACCAGGATCAGGCAGCGTTGGCGCAGTTAAAACAATTAACCACACCTTTCATTTTGCGGCGCGTCAAGACCGACCCGCGTGTGATCTCGGATTTGCCTGAAAAAGTGGAAACGAAAGTTTACTGTACGCTGACCGAGGAACAGGCAACCCTGTACGAGGCTGTGGTGCAGGATGCGATGCGGCGAATTGAGGAAGAAGATGGTATGCAAAGGCGCGGGTTGGTACTGAGTATGATGATGCAGTTGAAGCAGATATGCAATCATCCGGTGCAGTATTTGCATCAGCCAGGCGATACAGCTATGGATGGGCGCAGCGGTAAACTGGAACGGCTGGGTGAGTTGTTGGAGGTGATGTTGGCAGAAGGCGACCGTGCGCTGATTTTTACGCAGTTTTCCGAGATGGGGGGACTGCTGGCAGCGTATCTGCCGAAAGCCTTCGGCGCAACAACGCAATATTTACACGGCGGCACACCCGCAAAGAAGCGCGATCAAATGGTCAAACGTTTCCAGGAGGACGAGTATGCGCCGTCTGTTTTTATTCTATCGCTCAAAGCAGGCGGCACCGGCATGAACCTGACCCGCGCCAATCACGTTTTTCATTTTGACCGTTGGTGGAACCCGGCTGTTGAAGATCAAGCCACCGACCGGGCGTTTCGCATCGGCCAGAAGCGCAATGTACAAGTACATAAGTTCGTCACTACCGGCACATTGGAAGAAATGATTGATGACATGATTGAGTCGAAGAAGGGGCTGGCGCAGGCGGTGGTTGGTAAAGGCGAGAATTGGCTTACGGAGATGAGCACGGATGAGCTGCGGAAGGTCATCAGTTTACGGAGAGAATAATGCCATACGATTATTACTTTAAACCCACCAAACCTAAAGAGGCCAAAGATGGCATCAAGGCACGCAGTAAACGCGGAGCTTTTGCCAAGAGTTGGTGGGCGCAACGCTGGATCGCGGCATTGGAGCGTCTGATGGATTCAGGGCGGCTGACGCGCGGGCGCAGTTATGCCCGTAAGGGTCAAGTGCTTTCAATTAAAGAGACCAAAGAGGGCGTCATCGCAAAAGTACAAGGATCCCGGCGTACGCCCTACAAAGTCAAAATCCAGATCGCACCGTTAAGCGATGCCCAATGGGAAAAAGTGATTGACGCATTAGCCGAGCAAGCCATTTTCACGGCACAACTGCTAGCAGGCGAGATGCCGCAAGAAATTGAGTCTGCTTTTGAAGTGGCAAAGGTCAGCCTCTTTCCAATGCGGCGAGAGGATTTAATGACAGACTGCTCCTGCACTAATTATTCCAACCCTTGCAAACATATCGCCGCTACACATTACATCCTCGGCGAAAGATTCGACGAAGACCCGTTTTTGATTTTCCGTTTGCGCGGGAGAACCCAGG
>JAIOTF010000349.1 GCA_021107195.1 Anaerolineaceae bacterium
CCCAGAAACATTCCCCAAATAGTCTTTTTAATTAGCGCTTTTTGAATGTTCCACCACGTTTCAAGGCTAAGGATACTAGTCAGGGTCACAAAATAGCCGAATTTATTCGGGTGACCAAGTGTTCCTGCATAGCGATACCATAAATGCACGTTTGGTGTAGCGGATAATTGGGGACCTATTCTCGAACCGAAAAAAAAATCAATGAGCGCGATGCTGGCGGTAAATAAACCTGAAAGTATAAAAGCCTGCAGGATAAGTCGTGTGTATCCGCGCTTAGCCATGATCCAGGTTAGGGGTACGAATAGGGTAATCACATATATTTGTTGAATAATCTCAACAATAGCAATGCGAATATTTGTTGTTCGCAGGCTAGAAACGATGGCGCCAAACAAAATTAATGTAGCGGGCAATAAAAGAGGGTTTTTAGTCCAGCAAAGAAAATGTTTTTTTTCGTAGAAAAGAGTTTCAATAAAAGCCAATCCGAGCGCGGCAAAATAGAACCAGTCTGAAATTGCCAGCCCAAAGGGGCGCACAAAATTCAGCGAGAGCAATAAAGTTGCAAGCAGGTAAAAATAGACGCTAGGCATGATTATTTTCGTAAGAATTCAGGCAATTTTGCAAAAAATGGCTGAATTATCCTTTTGATGGAGTCTGTTTTAATAAGCAAAATGGCGGCGATAGTGATCAATAGCAAGGTGGTAAATATTCGAATGCCGGTGCTTGAGTAAATAGGGCGTAAGGTCAGGCCATAAGCAATGAAAGGTATTACAACAGCAAAAAAGAGATCTTTTGCGATATCTTTCATAGAAATTTTTTTTGAAAATTTCAAGTAAACGAGTAGGTTAAAAGACAAAAGCAAAACCATGGTCAGATTGGTTATTGCTGCTCCTATTAGTCCATATCTGCTTGCGGACAAATACACCCCTGCCAGCATCAGTATGCTTGTGGACAAGTACGTCAAAGATGTAATTTTTACCTTACCCATGCCAGTTAAAGTTTGATGGCCGATGCGGCTAAGGCTAATCAGAAAATATGCCAGAATAAGAACACGAAAGATATTCGTATATTTTATAGCGTACTCTGGCGAAATCCAAAGGCTAAGGATCCTATCCATCCATAAAATAAGCAAAGCAGCCAACGTGCCAACCAGAAGCGCAATGATTTGCGATGCTTTACGAAATGTACTGTACAGGGCGGTGTGTTCGTTGGCGCTGTACTTGCGGCTGGCATAGGGAAGCATCACTTCTGTCGCCTGCCCGGCAATAATAGACAAGCGCAAGGCAACGCTGGTACCAACCGAATAAACCCCGGCGGCGGCAGGCCCAAGCACAAATCCTACCAGAATGCGGTCAAATTGCTGAAAAAGAGAGACGGCCAGACTTTCAAGGAAACTGAAGCCAGAAAAGCTCAACATGCGTCGCAGGGCGGTTGTTTCAACCTGCCATTGGAAATTAACTTTTGATGCAACAATGGCGAAGAGCGTCACCATTCCGGCGATTTGCACCACCAAAGCCCATAAAGCCATCCAGACCAGACTTTGGGTGAAATAAGCAATTAACACGGCACCGCTCCACATGAAGATATTGATCCCCAATTCGACTGCGCGTACCAGTTTGTTGTTAAGTTGGGAAAGCAAATAACCATGCGGCACACGCCCCAAGAACTGGGGAAAAATACTCAGCGCGGTAAAGATCATCGCCAAGCTGAATTGCGCCTGCTGGCCGGGGTCAAGACCGAATTGAGATGCAATCCAAGCTCGCCCCAGAAACAACACCAACGCGACCAATCCGGCCATGGGTAACAGAATAAGAATTGCGGCGCTAAGGATGCTGTTGAGCGGCAACGCCTGTTCACCACCTTCGGATGCGAATTTATTGACCACCGTTCCCATGCCCAACATACCAATTCCCGAAAAGAGCAGGATGGCGTTCAGAATGGCCCATAAACCATACATTTCCTCCCCCATAATACGAATTGCCAGGGAAGTGATGATGAGAAAAAATAGTGTATTTATGATAAAGAAAATGTAATTTGAAGAAATTGCGCGCAAATACTTATTCATTATTTTTTTACAAATCAAATCCGTTCACGTGGATTGGAGACGCATGATCAATTCGTGATTGAAGGTATCTTTCATCCCGGCCAAAAATGATATTTCCTGTACGCCAATTTTCTTCTGAAACAGGCCCGATTTTCCTTCTAAAAGGATCATAACTCAACGGATGGAATCCGAAAGAGTACATTGTTTGCATTAACTCTTCTTCATCAAAACCATACTTTTTACCACTCCCATTAAATTCCATAATCACAGAATGAAGAGAAGGCTTTTGCAATGTTTGTGAAGCACCTGCAATGACAAGCGTTTCAAAACCCTCAACGTCAATTTTAATGAGTGAAGGCATTTCATCCTCCAACATTGCATCGAGGGGCATAACTTTAACTTTAATTGCATCAAGAGATTTTACATCACCCAAAAGGATGTGATTGGTTGTATTTTGATTTGATGTAAAGAATAGTTCTCCTTCTTCATCAGCCAGGCCAACATTATGAGCTTTAACCCTATCAAGCAAACCATTTAATATCAAATTTTCTTTTAGTCGGGAATAAGTTTGGGGGACAGGTTCAAAACAAATCCCTCGCGACCGTTTTGCCCCACAGGCAAGAATCGTATACGAACCTACATTTGCACCAATATCAATAAATATATCCTCATTATCTACCACGTGTAGCACATAAGCCATATCATTGAATTCATGCAATCCACAATAAATATTCTGGGTCAATCCATGTTCTCCGGGACTAACGATAAACTTTGTATTATCAATCCATGGGTAAATCACATCACCAGGCACAAGCCTGCTTCCAAACTGCCACTTAACGAAATTCAGAATCGCATGTGCTTTACGTTTTCTGTTGAGTGGATGTTGAATTATGAATTTGAGTGTCTTTAATAATGAAAGATTCATATTATTAACCTATTTCTAAGACGTGCCCCACGCATCCGCCCTTCCGACACACTCCGCATGTCAGACTGGGCTTTCTTCATTTAATACGACTGCCGAACGTTGGCCTTTCCCGGCCGCAGTTCAGCCTCGCTTTTTCTTCCCGATCGCCGCGGCGGGCAGCTCCACGCGCATGGCGCGTCCCTGCAGCAACTGCAGCAACACCCGCACGCGTTCACTGCCCGACAGGCTGGCGTCAAAGATAGCCTCGTAACCGGCGAAGGGCCCGCTGTGGATGTGCACGGCGTCACCCGCTTTCAGCCCGGCCAACTGCTCGCCGCCTGCCTGGTTGACCGCCGCCACCCGCTGGCGGATGGCTTCGATCAGGTTGTCGGGGATAGGACTCGGTTCGCCGCCGAAAGTCACCAGCCCATTCGCCCCGGGCATCCATTGCAGACTTGAAAAACCCGTCTCGGCCAGGTCGACATGCACGAACAGGTAGCCCG
Organism: Anaerolineaceae bacterium; assembly: GCA_021107195.1. GTDB lineage: Bacteria > Chloroflexota > Anaerolineae > Anaerolineales > Anaerolineaceae > SMBSF63. Next base: position 3,449 of record JAIOTF010000349.1, read on the forward strand.
GGAAATAGGGCCGCTCCTTGCGGGAGCGCGGGTTGACCGGTTTGACGCGCAGCACCGGGTAGAAGGTCTCAACCTGGTAAGCGCTCAACTGCCCGAACAGCATGTTTTCCTTGTGCGGCTTGCTGCGCAGAGCATACCAGGCAGCCGTCATGATGAAGTCACCTGCTGCGCCAAAACTCCAGCCGGCACACCTTTCTGCTGGCGGGCTTGTATGGGAAATGAACTATGCCCGGCCGCTGATCCCGGGACAACCTGTTGCAATACCTGTTCCGGGATGCAGGCATATTGTGTTACTGAACCGATGAGGTGCAATTTCCGATCAATTGTCATAGTGAAACGATTCAGGTCAAATCTGGCATCAGACCACTGGCTGGATTGAAACGCAATGAACGGCGATCATTGTGCTCAAAGCACAAAAGATCATTTGGAAGGCCTTCTTTTGGCGGTCGGGTTCGTCTCTTCAGAAAAATACTTTCCATAGCGGGCATAATACTTATTGGAACGATAGTAGGAAGTGCCCCGTTTTTCGCTGAAATTATTGAAGACCACGCCCAGGATCTTGCCGCCCACCCGGGAAAGCTGCTCGACCATCTCCCGGGCAGCCATGCGGCGGGTTGTACCGGGGGTCATCACCAGCAAGATACCATCCACCACCGGCGCCAAAATGGATGCGTCTGTCACCGCCAGGGACGGCGGCGTGTCCAGGATGATCATATCCCCGCGAGCACGGATGCGTTTCAGGATTTCAATCATGCGCCTC
>JAIOTF010000259.1 GCA_021107195.1 Anaerolineaceae bacterium
ATCATCATCATTGTCGCCAATGATGGCACAGTGTCAGGCTCGATAACTTCACTCTGGACCACAGGTCCGTCTGAACCCATCGAATGGGAGAGTGAACCGAATGGCCCGCTGCATAGCTGTGTTTCGAATATAACGATCACTGAAAATGGGACCCTTAGCGGAAAGCTGACCGGCGATAGCGGAAAGATTGATGTTCAACTGGCCTTCAACAAAGTGATCGAACGGTTTGACTGTCCCGGTGAGACTCTGGTGCAAGATGATAACAGCACCTTCCAGGCTGATGTGATCATTTCCAGTAACACCATGGCAGGCACCATGCCCGAAGGCTTTACCTTCCTCGCGACAAAAAACTGATATTGAAACAATCTGAAATTAAAAGGAAGCCGCCCTTCTGCATAACCACTGCAAGAAGGGCGGCTTTCCTGTTCATTCGCTGCTTATCAAAACCGTCTCAATACCGTGCCAAACAAAACTACAAACACGCCATTGATCAAGCCCAGCAGAAAAACAGGTTGGTTGAGGTCAACAACATCACCGGCTCCCAGAAGGAGGAAAACGAAGAGCACCAGAATGACACAGCCAAAGGCTAGAAACGCCCCAAAAGTCAGGTCCATGATCTGCTTTTCGTCCAGCAGGGCATTTAACTTCTTCTGCCGGTTGCGCAGCAGCCAATAGAGGGCGATCAGGATCAGCGGGGCGACCGCCAGCCCGGCCAGGGCCAGCAGCCAGCTTACCCGGTAGCGCTCTGCCAGGGGTAATAAATTGGGTGGGAACAGCAAGACCAGCCCCACCACGGCACACACCACCCCCACCTGATTCAGACTGATAAAGACCGCATCATCCCCGCAGCGGATGCGCTCGAAAAGCATGACATCCGGCTGCGGTGCCGTGCGCGCCTGCAAGAACAGCCCGACCAGCATCACCAGCAGTTGATAACCAGAGATGGCAAACAGCATCGTCCATTCCACGCTCACATCCCAGATGAGGTATTCTTTGCCCAGGTCGTGCAGCAGGGCGGCATCACTGAGGATAAGGATACCGGAGAAAATGACGGCGCTGAAGAACGCCGCATTGAGAAATCCCGGCGGCTCCTGTGCCGTCAGACGCCGCACACTCATCACCAAAAGGAACAGGTGGAATATGGCGATAATGAAGATGGAGAAAACAATGCCGATGGTGATCCGGTCAATTTGCGGGGTGAGTTCCGTCAAGGAAGGCACCAGCAAGGCACGCAGTTTGAAGTAAGCCCAAAAGCAATAACTCATCGCCAGCACGGCGAGCGCTCCTAAACCAATCAGGATTTTCTTTGCAGTCATCGTTTTCATAATTGTGCCCATTCGCAAAATATACGATCCGGGATTTACCCTTCTGACAAATATGAATTGCACTATAATACTACCAGCAGCGAGCAAGGACGATTCGTAGCAATTGAACAGGAATGCCGTTTGGGCCAATGACTGCTGTCATCTCCTCCTCACTTCGCATGCCTGGTAAGAATAAAACTTAAAATCTTTGGAGGTTTCTATGGGATCCGCTGTTCATCGTTTTACAGGCACACAATACAACTACAATTGGGAAAATGCAACTTCTCACAGTATACCAACGGATAGTACTGCCAAACTCGTCGAAAAAAAGGTGGTCATTGGACCGCAGGACAGTTCCAATAATTTTGTGTTCCGCTATTTTGTCATCCAGCCGGGCGGCAATTCAACCATCCCCGATCAACATGTTCATGACCACGGGGTTTACGTCCTGCATGGAAGTGGCGAAGTGCAATTGAATGGAGAAGTCTATCCCATCCACGAGCGGGACATGATCTATATTGCCCCGAATGACGTGCACGGTTTGGTCAACACCGGTGACGTCCCGCTTGGTTTTATCTGTGTGATCCCCAACAAAACGCGCCTCAACGAATATTTTGCTTTGAGCGGCAAAGAGAAATAATTTCTTATCGCCTCACTTACCTGGGCAGACAAGATCAGCAGTATTACAACCACCTCTACTTATTGAGATTCATATAAATCAGTTAACAAACATCGCAGCGGCGCAGCATGATCTCTGATTACAGTTTCCTGTTTCTTCTGGTTTTCTGAGAAGATGCGCGCTAACTAAAGTGCGGGCAAAAAAAGCGGCGGCAGTTTGAACCGCCGCCGCTTGAAATTCTGTTTTATGAGAAGTAGCACTATTCCCACGTCATATAGTCTATACTCAGTATATGTCCATTATAGGCGGTGATTTTAAATTTCCCTATGCGCCCTTGATTTGTTTTATAACAAATATAGTGATTTACTACTGCGTTTGATAGCGCAATCTTATTACCACTTACCGGAGCCCCCGTGCATTGGCTTAAGTCAGGAGATGCGAAACCCCAGTCGACAAATAAGGCTCCGTTTTTGGGAGTAATATATTTTTCGATTGCGGTAACACCCTCAAACCAGAAATCTTGATCCGAAGATGATAATCCTTCGTCTAAATCAGCAAGATAAGATGAAAGAATATCCATCGTTCCTGATGAATGTAGTGGCGGCGGGGGAGGTGGCAATGTGGGGAAAGGTGTATTTGTCGGCACCGGTGTCGGGTTAGGCACAACGATCTTGACCCAAAACGGTCCCTGACCACCGGCATTGATCCCGAAAACGATATTATCCGGTGAGCGCAGCTTGAATCTGCCCTGATAAGTTCCCGGATTAGCGGGCGCGGTCAAATTAACCGAGATATCTACCGTCGCCCCCGGTGCGACAGTTCCCCCGGTAACAGTGGAAGTGGCTGGCGCGCCCATTTGATCGCCGCCATCAAAGAGCAGCACATATCCCGAAGTCCATGTGCAGGAACCGTTATTTTTGAGCCGCCAGGTTTTTGTGAAAGCTGTCCCTGCCGGAACCTCTGTATTATCTGCGTACGTAACATCTGTAACAAAGCTGGCACGATTACAGGGAACTGGCGTCTTCGTCGCCGTGACAGAAAGCATGGTTGGCATCAATGTGTTCGTCGGCAAGGCAGTTGCTTCGGGCGCAGTTGTTGCTGAAGGTAAAGTGGATACCGCAGTCTCAGCTGCTTGTGTTAAAACGGTTTCTGCTGTTGATGCGACAGTGGTCGCGTCAACAGCCTCGGAACTCTCTCTCTGAGGAAGGTTACACGCTCCCAGCAAAATTACGCTCAGAATCAGGATCGGAATTAAAAGATATTTTGACTTTTTCATAGCATTCTCCTCTTTGCTCTCTATTTATAATCTTATTATAGAAAGCAACCAACTAATCCGCAAGTACCCAAAAGGCCTAAAGGACGGCTGGCTAAGAGCTTGCTCAAGAATAACATCCTCTCACCCCATTCCCCAACCCTCGCACAGCATACTCGCAGAGTGCTTCCCCGACAAGCAGAGAAAATCGAGGTAAGGGAAGGGAGCAAAACATAAAAGAACACGGGAAGTTTTTTTCAGACAGCTACTAAACATCCAGTTCCATCAACAGCCGGTTTGACAGCTCTCCAAAAACAATGTAACAAATGAGAGAAAAGGACTGATTTTTTCTCAGGCACAAGCGCCTGTTTTTTAACCCCGTTAAACTTCAGTCATTATTTGTCGAAAATTAACAATTAAAATCGTTACTACAAATCTGAATTGAGAATTGCTGCATTAAAATATATCTGTGATATATCAATGATATATTTGTATTATAATACTCTCATTATTCACCCCTGCTCTATCCGCTGTTTTCGAGGAAATGCCATGGAACCCAATTTAATTCACGATACCCTTCAACAAGAGATGGTCCTGTCCACAGGTTGTACAGAGGTGGGCTGTATCGCTTTTCTTGCCGCAGTGGCAGCCAAAGAGTTAGGCGCAATTCCCGACCGGATTGATTTGTCGGTAAGCCCGAACATTCTGAAGAATGGCATCCATGTGCGCGTGCCCGGCACAAAAGGACGCGGTTTGCCGATCGCAGCGGCAATGGGCAGCGTGCTCCAGGACCCGCAAGCGGGACTGTCGATTCTGGAGCATGTCTCACCGGATCAGTTGACCGAAGCAGAGAAACTCGTTGACGGAAAAAAGGTGCATGTAGCTTTGGAGGCGACGGATCAACTGATCTATGCCCGCGCAACGCTGGAGAAAAACGGCCACACCGTTACCGCCACGCTGAGCGGGAACCACCAGCACATCAGCAAGATCACCAAAGATGATCAGGTATGTTATCTCGATGAAGATGACAGTAAAGATGCCGCGCTGGAAAACCATCGTTTACGCAGCATCCCCGGAGAGATATTGATCAAGGCAGCATTAGCGGAAGACCCTGCAACATATGATTTCTTGTGGGATGCGGCGCAGATCAATTTTCGGGCGGCGCAGGTGGGTTTGGAAAAGAATCATAACGGCCTGGGCCATGCCCTGCAGAAAATGCAAAAAGGACTGCCCCTGCCCTATGCAGCCATTCATCAGGCGCAGTTGTGGACCAGCGCAGCCAGCGAAGCACGCATGGGCGGATTGGCCGTACCGGTGATGTCGATCTCAGGCAGCGGCAATCACGGTATCGCTAATTTTTTGGGGATGTATGGAGCAGGCATGGCATTGAATGCGTCACGAAAAGACATCATCCGTGCGCTGATCTTAAGCTCTGTGCTGACGGTATATGTCAAGGAATATACAGGGCGGGTGACAGCATACTGTGGTTCGGCGCTGGCGCCCACTTCGGGGGTGGCGGCAGGGACGATTCTCCTGCTGGGCGGCGATGTTAAAACGATGCTGGCGGCCATCCGAACCGTATTGGGGACGTATACGGGGATCTTATGCGATGGGGCAAAGGAATCCTGTGCATACAAAGTCAGCCGGGGCGTCTCGGCGGCGGTGGAAGCAGCTTTTCTGGCAATGGAACAGACTGCGGTCCCATCGGTGAACGGGGTTGTAGGGGAAAGCCTGGAAGAGACCCTGGAAAACCTGGAGAAAGTGAACAATCCGGGAATGCTGGAAACGGACCGGATGGTTCTGGAGATAATTCGCGAGAGAACCGATTAAAGCCCAATCAAATAATCGCTGCGGAGCACTGACAACAAGCGAGGAAAATGATGAACAACAGCAAGGAATCCTTAGCCGAACAGGCATACCGCCTGCTGAAGAAAGACATCATCACCTGTAAGCTGCCGCCAGGCGAACAGATCGCCCAGGGGAGTCTGACGGAACGCTACAAGATCGGAACCACACCCGTCCGGGAAGCCCTGCAAAGGCTGTCACTTGAAGGTTTTGTGCAGTCAATCCCCCGCCTGGGATATATCGTTACGCCAATCACTTTTTCCGATGTGCATGAAATCTACGAACTGCGCATGATCGCCGAAGTGGCTTCTGTGCGTTTGGCTGCACTGCGTTCGCCGCAGAACGCTCTCAACAAGCTGATGAGCCGTTCCGATTTCAGCTATATCTATCAGGATATTGAGAGTTACAAGGTCTTTCTGGGAAAGAACCGGGACTTTCACATTAGCATAGCACAACTATCCGGCAACCAGCGGCTCGTGGATCTGATCTCCAGCCTGCTGGACGAACTGACCCGCCTGTTTCATTTGGGGTTAGGCATCCGCGACAGTGCCGCCGAGATGCACGATGCCCACACGGCGCTGGCACAGGCCATCCGGGAGCGCAACCCGAACCGGGCGGAACAGATCGTGCGCAATGAAATTGAAATGTCACAAAACCGGGTACTGGAAGCGCTGACCAAAAGGAACGCGCCTTCAAGCCCCGGACTTTATCTCTAAGCAGTTCAGTCAGGCAGGTTTTCCCCCTGCCCCGCACCCTTCCAAAGGAATTTAACCATGGAATGCAAAAAAGAACGCAATCTGGTCAACTGCAATTGCAGCTACAGCCCTTGCTCCCGAAAAGGCGTATGCTGCGATTGTATTCAATATCACCTGCATATCCGGGAACTGCCCGCCTGCTGCTTCCCCGATTCTGCGGAACGCACCTATGACCGCTCGTTTGAGCATTTTGCCAGGCTGGTGACGGGCGGGCAGGTATAGCGCCTCTACCCTCCCGCAGCAAGGCCTATTGAGGTTCGCATTAATAAGTTAACACTTTCATCTGCGGATAAAAAGAACCCTCATCTTCATAAGGGCGAACATTGTCCAACGTTTTTATTGGATGACGTCCAACAAAGCATTGGATACTATTCGCCCAGGCGGCATTTTAGGTATCACGGTAGTTAACCGTGGAGTCTTGCTTAATCTTCAAATAAACCACGTATTCCCGCTAATCCTGGCGGAATTAACGTAGATTGGCGGTTAAAAATCAAACCACGTTTAAGTACCGTCCTACCGCATGC
>JAIOTF010000165.1 GCA_021107195.1 Anaerolineaceae bacterium
AAGAAAGTCGGCTTTTCCCATCTTGTCAGCCTGGGTAATGAAGCAGACGTTACAGAAACAGACACAATTGCTTACCTTGCAGATGATCCCAACGTCAACGTCATCGCTGCATATATTGAAGCCATTCGCGATGGACAAAGATTTATTGAAATCGCCCGTAAGGTCTCGCACAAGAAACCTATCGTCCTGCTTAAAGCTGGCCGGACAGACGCAGGCGCTCGCGCAGTTTCCTCACATACAGGTTCAATCGCTGGCAGCATGTCCGCTTATAAAGCAGCCTTCAAACAAGCCGGCATTATCGAAGCACACGCTCTCACGGAACTGTTTGAGATTGCTTTGGCGCTGGACTACCAGCCGGCCCCCAAAGGGAAACGCACCGTTCTACTCACTAATTCGGGCGGACCAGCAGCCCTTGCGTCCGACGTCCTTGCATTCAACGGGCTTTCACTGCAAGACCTTTCCCCGGAAACGAATTCCGCATTGCGCCAACACCTCAATCCGAGCGCACAGGTAAGTAATCCAGTCGACATGCTGGGTGGCGCTGCTCCCGAAGATTACGGCATGGCGCTGCGATTGCTGTTACAGGACGAACATGTAGATAGTGTCATCACGATCCTGGTGCCAACTTCCTTGATCAACCCAGTTGATATCGCAAATGAAATTGTCGCTGCTTCCAAAGACACCCCAAAACCCGTATTGGCCTGTTTCATTGGCGACCAGGTAGTTTCTGAAGCGCGAGAGGTGCTGCACAACAACCACATCCCCATGTACACTTACCCCGAAAGTGCCGCTCGCGTAATGAGCGCCATGTACCATTACAATCAATGGCAGCAAAAAGAAACCTTCGCGCAGGCGCCTGCCTTGAAAACGAACCGTCAGGCTGCATCCACCCTCCTGGAGAAAGCCCTCAACCAGGACTCCCTCGGCGAATCTGACACCCGCCCGTTGCTCCAGGCCTATGGCATCCATGTCATTCAGGGAGAAATTGCCCACACCGCTGCAGAAGCATCAAAAATTGCAGCAAGGATTGGAAAGCCTGTCGCCTTAAAAATCGTTTCCCCCGACATTCTTCACAAATCAGACATAGGCGGAATAATCCTGAATCTGGAAAATCCGCAAGATACTGCCTCGGCCTACGAAAATATGATGAGTAATATCCAAAGCAAACTGCCCCGGGCACGTCTTGAAGGCGCCCTGGTGGAAGAAATGGCAGAAGTTGGCAGCGAAGTCATTATTGGCATGCGCCGAGACCCCAGTTTCGGACCCTTGATCATGTTTGGGATGGGCGGCATCTATGTTGAATTGTTCAAAGATGTCGCTTTTCGTGTCGCTCCCTTTGACCGCAACCAGGCCAAACAAATGATTGCCGAAACCAAAGCAGGCACCTTGCTCGCTGGATATCGCGGGCAGCCCAAAGCAGATCTGGATGCGATTGTTGACACTATTCTGAAATTGAGCCAGCTTGCGCTTGACTTCCCACAGATTCAGGAAATTGAGATCAACCCCCTCTCAGTTGGACCCGCAGGCCAGGGCGCAGTTGCGCTGGACGGACGCGTTATCCTCACCGGAAAGGAATAAACATGAAAAGACTGTTGTCTGGCAACGAAGCCGTAGCACAAGGCGCCTGGGAAGCCAGCGTCAAAGTGGCCTCCGCATATCCCGGCACACCCAGCACCGAAATTCTGGAAACGCTTGCTCCCTATCCAAATGTATACGCAGAATGGGCGCCAAACGAGAAAGTCGCCCTGGATTCAGCCATTGGCGCAGCTTACGCTGGCCGCAGAGCCCTTTGTACGATGAAACACGTTGGAGTGAATGTTGCTGCCGATTCGCTGTTTTATGTGGCAATGACCGGCAGTGAAGCAGGCCTGGTGATCGTCTCTGCCGATGACCCCTCCATGCATTCTTCACAAAACGAACAGGACAACCGTCAATTTGCCCGCTTCACCCGTATTCCATGCCTTGAACCAGCTGACAGCCAGGAAGCCAAGGATATGACCATTGCCGCATTTGAATTAAGCGAGCAGTTTGATACCCCTGTACTTCTCAGATTAACCACCCGGGTTTGCCACACCAGCGCTCCTGTAGAAGTCTTCCCGGATCAAAAAACTCACCCGCCAATTCCTGACAAATATCCGCGTAACCCGAATAAATATGTAATGATCCCGGCCAATGCCCGCATACATCATCCCATCATCGAAAAGCGCATTCGAAAGCTCGCTGACTATGCCGAAAGCTCACCACTCAATATTGCTGAAATACGCTCACTTGAGCTGGGCATCGTCACCAGTGGCATCGCCTACCAATACGCTCGTGAAGTCTTTCCCGATGCCTCAGTTCTAAAATTAGGTATGGTTTATCCTTTGCCAGAAAAACTGATCCAGGATTTCGCCAGCGAGGTCAAGAATTTAATCGTTCTGAAAGAACTTGACCCCTTCATCGAAGAGCAGCTACGCCTTATGGGCATTAAGCTCTACGTTCCAAAAGATGCAGAAAAGGCCTATCGGCCCGGGAGCAAATCTATCTTCCCGCTTTGCGGTGAACTTAATCCGGTGGTCGTAAGAACCTCCGCTGAAGCCGCCGGACTGCTGCCGCCAGCTTTAACCACACCATCTGCACCATCACAGCTAAAAATACCCAATCGCCCGCCTATGCTTTGCCCTGGCTGCCCCCACCGCGCAACCTTTTACAATCTACGCAAAATGAAATGGCCCGTCGCAGGTGACATTGGCTGCTACGCTCTGGGTGTCGTTCCACCATTAAGCGCCATCCATACCTGCGGTTGTATGGGTGCAGGCATCGGCGTAGCACACGGCGCTGCCGTAGCAGGCGATACAGAACAGCATGTCGCGGTCATCGGTGACTCGACATTCTTTCATACCGGCATCCCTGCGCTGATGAATGTTGCTTACAACCAAAGCAACGTGATCACCATCATCATGGACAACCGCATCACAGGCATGACCGGACACCAGCAAAATCCCGGAACGGGGAAAACCCTACAGCAAAAAGACACCATTGAAGTCAATATCGAAGCCATGGTACACGCCATGGGCATTCAGGAAGTCAAAACTGTCAACGCTTTCTCCGTCAAGGAGGTTTCGGATACCCTGAAATCCTGGAAAGACCTGGATAAACCAGCTGTTCTCATCACCAAAGGAGAATGTGCCCTGCTCCCGAATGCCCGTAAAGGCTGGATGCCATTGCGCATTGACAGTACCAAATGCATTGGCTGCGATATTTGTATTCGCACAGGCTGCCCTGCCCTTCGCAAATCAGATCTAATACATGAAAAAAATGGGCGTCACCTCACCGAGATCGATCCGCAGCAATGCACCGGCTGCGAAGTATGCGCCCAGGTGTGCCCTCAAAACGCCATTCTATTCCGCGAACAGGTCCTCGCCGAGTTATCGATCGACCAGGAGGTGAATTGATGAGTACCACTACAGCCCTTTCCCAAAACCCCAAAGCCGTCAATTTTCTCCTTGCAGGGGTCGGTGGACAAGGCGCCATCCTGGCCAGCAATGTATTGGCAGAATTGGGGATTGCCCTGGGATTTGATGTCAAGCAAGCAGAAATCCATGGTATGTCTCAACGAGGCGGCAGCGTAACTTCGCAAGTACGCTGGTCGGATCACGTCTACTCCCCGACAATCCCGCCGGGCGAAGCAGATTTCCTCATTGCTTTCGAGAAATCTGAAGCAGTAAGATTCATTCACCACCTCAAACCTTCAGGCATCCTTTTGGTAAACAATCACGCCATTGTGCCCGTCACCGTGACTTCTGGCGCTGAAGCATATCCTTTGCATGAAGAAATTCAGCAAGAACTTAATGGCTACACGAATAATATCGTATGGATTGAAGGTGTGGTTGAAGCGAGAAAAGCTGGAAATGTTAAATCGAGCAATGTCGTTATGCTTGGTGCTCTTTCAAAGTTTTTTAAATATCCATCCAATACTTGGCTATCCGTCCTTGAGCAAAGGGTTCCTGCCCGCTACATCGATATCAACATAAAAGCCTTTGAAGCGGGGCGAAACTTGATACAAAACTAATAATTCGACTGGAGAATATGGTCAATGAATTGGGCAAAAGAACTGGACGCAGTGATCACTGTTTGTGATACCGACGGGATCATCACCGAGATGAACGACAAATCCATCCGGCATTTTTCCAAATATGGTGGCGCAGACTTGATTGGTTCAAACTTGTTGGACTGCCATCCTGAACCATCCAGATCAAGATTAAAAGAGATGATGAAATCCCTCGAATCGAACACATATATTATTGAAGATCAGGGGATGAAAAAACTGATCACCCAAAAACCCTGGTTCGAGCAAAGCAAATACTGCGGGTTTATCGAAATTCAGATTGAGATGTGAACGTAAATTTTTAAGTTGGTCAAAGGGAATAATCGAACCAAACATATTTGAAGCAAAGTTCGCGTTTGGCGTTGAACGATCATTGTTCTGCATGATTTGAAGTCTTCTCAGAACATTGATCGTGTCTATTTTGTGTGGGGCAGCCCGCCAGCCAAAACACTGCTAATAACAAAATGATGAAAAACCCATTATATTCTTCCCTCGAAACTGAAAGTATTAACATGTCATGGCAATTGCGCTATACTATAAGTAGTAATTACTATTATTAGCTATACGCATTTTCGCTTTCCCTGCTTTAGGAGGAACGCATGTTTCAAAGAATGAGAAAATTTTTTTTCGCCCTCAGTGGCACCGCCGCAGCTCTCCTTGTATTGTATTTGCTTCGGCAGCGCGGCCTAAGGAAACCTCCTCTCTCAGGAATAGACACCCTGATAAACGTCGATGAAGTGCATCCTGTTTCCAAAACCCCGGCTA
>JAIOTF010000010.1 GCA_021107195.1 Anaerolineaceae bacterium
CATAATCCACATCACGCCATCAGTTTTTGGGGTCAAACGTCGGCGCTGGGTATAGGATGCCAGTACACACCCCCAGGGCTCAAGCAAAGAGGCGGCTGCATAACTCATATTTTCGTCTTCAACGGGCAGCAGACATTCACCAATATCCGTTACCAGCACCTCAGGACCAATCAGGTGATACTGGATCAATCCACCTGGAACGGTATACCCATACGCTGTACTCATCCCATTCTGATAAATATCCGGTTGAACGGCCAGAAATTGACCAGGCGTGTAACGATCCTGCAAATTCTTGCCGACTTTGACCACTGTCAACGAGGTTTCATGACCCAACCTGGTTGGCTCAATCGTCATATCGCGGTTATAAAGTTTGGGATGTGCAGAACCAAGCTTGATGATCTTGAGATCAGAAAAGCATAAGCTCACACTGTCTACCCGAACCAGCATTTGATCAGGACCAGGCTCTGGAATTTCTACCAATTCAGGGTTACCATTCCGGCCCAGGCTGTCAATCCCTGCGCCATACAAATTCCATGCCCAGGCTTTTTCTGGAACAGGGGCCTTGGCTTCTCGATACGCTTGATATTTACTCACTACAGCTACCTCATTGATAAACTTGACGGCAAGACCGTCTGATCTTCGTTATTCACTCGGAATCGTTTTTATCCACCAACCACAATCGATGAAAATCGGGGCTATTCTGTGGACACGCCTTCCAGCACCTCAATCACCTGTTTCGGATCCTCTGTATTAATCAACAACTGCAATTTCTCATCATCCTCAAGGGCTTCAGCCAAACTTGCCAGAACACCGATGTGTTCATCAGAATTTGCAGCAATGCCGATCACAAGGTATGCTTTCTCATCTTCTTCCCATTCAACGCCGTCAGAAATCTGAAGAACTGAGAGCCCGGATTGCAGAATATGAGCATAATTGTCATACATTCCGTGAGGAATACTGACGCCGACGCCCAGGTAAGTGGACATGCTGCGTTCCCGCTCCTGCATACCTTCTACATACTCAGGTGTAACGCAGCCGCCAGCAACCAACAATTCCCCTGCCAGACGGATCGCATCCTCTTTATCTTTCGCTTTCGCACCGAGATGTATTCGGTCAATCGACAGCATCCCCATTAGCCCACTCCCTGTATCTCGCCATTTTCCACAAATGCCTCAACAAGCTTTACAAAAGCCGGGTCTTTAAGAAAATGATTGAATGCAACAATCACAGCATTCGGAGCTTTGCTTCTCGCTGACTTGGCTAATCCTTTGTGAACGACAACAACCAGTGCATCCGCAGGAATTTCACGCACAGGTTTATGAATCACTTTCACGCCAGTCACATTGGCCTTCTTGAACATCTTCTTCAACGAGTTCACACTCATCAAGCTGGATCCCATGCCTGCTTCGCAGGCAAAAATGATCTGACTAACCTCTGAAGCTAAAATTTTTTCTGCCATGGCTCACTCCTTTTTGATAAAGAATGGCGGGAGCCCCCCTGGACTCTCCGCCACCAATCTGTCAATGGGAATTCATGCTTATCCCAGCCCAGGAACGGCCACAGATTCTTCTTCCTCAGTTTCTTCTTCTGCGCGAACCGGATTGACCTTCAAGATCAAAGAACCAACCAGGAAAGCAACCACAGCGCCAATCACTACGCCCGTAAGAACTGCGAAGTGCTGACCTTTTGGAATAACAGCTAGGTAGGCAAAGATGGAACCAGGCGAAGGTGTCGCCACCAAACCGGCATCCATGATCACAAACCAAAGATCAGCCGCAAAACCGCCGGCAATCACCGACAAGATCATGATGGGGTGTGCTAAAACATAGGGGAAATAAATTTCATGAATGCCACCCAGGAAATGAATGATCATTGAACCAGGAGCAGATTCCTTCAGCATCCCCTTGCCAGCAACAAAGAATGCAATCAGCAAACCCAGACCCGGTCCAGGATTGGTTTCAAGCAAGAAATGAATTGCTTTTCCACTCTCTTCTACTGCAGCAACGCCCAATGGAGCTAATACACCATGATTGAGTGCATTATTCAGGAAGAGAATTTTGGCTGGTTCAATGATAATCGCAGCCAACGGGAGCAATTTCGCATTGACCATCAAATCGACCAGTTTGCCAGCACCATCGCTGAAAGCCTGCACCACAGGAGCAACAGCAAAATAACCAAGCAGAGCCAGGATGACAGCCAGAATACCAGCCGAGAAGTTGTTAATCAACATCTCGAACCCTACCGGAATCTTGTCTTCGAGAACATCGTCAATTTTCTTCATCAACCAGCCACCCAACGGCCCCATGATCATAGCGCCAAGGAACATCGGGATACTGGTTCCAACAATGACACCCATGGCTGCTGTTGCGCCGACGACGCCACCACGCACACCATGTACCATTTTACCGCCTGTGTAACCGATGAGAACAGGCAATAAGTAAACGATCATTGGGCCAACCAACTCAGCCAATTTTTCGTTTGGTATCCATCCAGTGGGAATAAATAATGCCGTGATCAAACCCCAGGCGATGAATGCGCCAATATTGGGAATGATCATCCCTGCCAGAAATCCACCAAACCGTTGAAGCTTTTCCTTCATGTGACCTCTCTCCTTTCAAAACCAGAAAAAAATAGATTACAGTGAAACAGATATTCATTTGAAACATGCATGGGGATTTGTAATCGATTACAAGTTGTTTGCATTGTAATCGATTACAGATTTAATGTCAACAATATTTAAGATTTCTAATAATTTAGGTGGCGAAATGGGTTGTTCTCGCCTTTTCCTGGACAAAACACAATGTATCGAGGTGCTTTTTTGTAATATGTTTGTAATCGATTACCATATATTATTACGCAACAAGTTGCATTATCCATTAACTAAACAGCAGCCTTCTCAGATATTATAAGAAATCTGCTGTTTTTCTTCCGCGAAACGAACCTAATTCAGCTTGCTTCGCCGTAATCTCAAGCTGTTGCTGACCACAAACACGCTGCTGAAGGCCATCGCCCCTGCCGCCAGCATCGGGTTCAGGAAACCCATCGCAGCCGCCGGGATCAGGATTACATTATAAATAAAAGCCCAAAACAAATTCTGCTTGATTGTGCGCAGTGTTTTACGGGAAAGATCGATTGCCCGTAGTACGCCCTGCAATTCGCCGCTCATCAACACCACTGGCGCAGAAGCCATGGCAACGTCAGTACCGGTGCCAATCGCCATGCCCACGTCGGCCTGGGCCAGAGCCGGAGCATCATTGATCCCGTCCCCCACCATTGCCACGATGTGCCCAGCCTCCTGCAATCGTTTTACTTCCGCCGCCTTATCACCCGGCAGCACTTCAGCCAGAACAGTATCCACACCGACCTGTGCGCCAATCGCTTCTGCTGTCTGGCGATTATCGCCGCTGATCATCGCTACCTGCAAACCCATTTCATGCAGCTTTTCAATCGCCGCTGCAGACCCGCTCTTGACCGTATCGGCCACACCGAACACACCTTGCATCTCGCCATCCACCAGTACAAACAACGCTGTTTTAGCTTCCATCTGTAAACGTTCTGCCTCTGCTTCCAAAACATGGAGAGAAGAAATCAAACGCTTGCTGCCCACCTGCACACGCAGTCCATCCACTTCTGCCTCAACTCCAAAACCGACTTCCGCCTTGAAACCGGTAGGCTCTTCCAAGACCAAGCCTCGATTCCCAGCTTCAGCCACCAGCGCCTCACCTAAAGGATGCTCGCTGGCCTTTTCCACTGATGCTGCCAGGCGCAGCAATTCATTTTCACCCTGCGCGAAATCGCCCAACACAATGTCGGTTACCGCCGGTTGACCGCGGGTGATCGTGCCGGTCTTGTCCAGCACAACAACGTCCAGCCGTCCGGCTCTCTCCAGCGATTCGCTGTCCTTGATCAAAATACCGTGTTCTGCTCCTTTGCCGGTGCCCACCATTACCGCCGTGGGTGTTGCCAGCCCCATGGCGCACGGACAAGCAATCACCAGCACCGCTACCATGTTGATCAATGCCCGGGTAAATACAGAAACCTCTGCCTCCACCGGCAACGGGATATCAATAAAATACCAGGCCGCAAAAGTCAACAAGGC
This sequence comes from Anaerolineaceae bacterium, assembly GCA_021107195.1. Lineage (GTDB taxonomy): Bacteria > Chloroflexota > Anaerolineae > Anaerolineales > Anaerolineaceae > SMBSF63. The sequence goes on from JAIOTF010000010.1 coordinate 4,100, forward strand.
AATTCCAATCACGGCCGGCACAAATACTGCCGAAATCTGGTCAGCCAGCTTCTGAATGGGTGCTTTGCTGCCCTGTGCAGCTTCCACCAGCCGAATGATTTGAGCCAGGGCGGTTTCTTTGCCAATTTTGGTAGCCTCAAAACGCAGCATACCCAGCTTATTCATCGTAGCGCCAATCACAGCATCTCCCGGACCTTTCTCCACCGGCAGGGACTCACCAGTCAGCATCGACTCATCCACTGAAGATCGGCCTTCCATCACCACGCCGTCCACCGGTATCTTTTCACCCGGCTTCACCAAAATGATATCCCCTACGGTCACATCGTCGGCCGCGATTTCAAGCTCCTGATCATCACGTATCACCCATGCCGTCTTGGCCCGCAGCCCCATTAATTTCTTAAGCGCCTCGCTTGTGCGGCCCTTGGCCCGCGCTTCCAGGAATTTCCCCAGCTTGATCAGGGTCAGGATCACCGCCGAGGTCTCAAAATACACATGCCCCGGAAGCAATCCAAATACAATTGGCAGCGAATAGAAATACGCTATTGAACTGCCCATTGCCACCAGCACATCCATATTGGCTGAACCGTTGCGCAATGCTTTGTATGCTGAAACGTAGTACTGACTACCAACATAGAACTGAACCGGGGTTGCCAACGCCAGGAAGAACCAATTCATCCAGGAGTTATGAGCCCAACCCGGCAGCAAGCCAAAATCCCGGCTCATCGATAGAACGAACAATGGAATTGTAAAGATCAGGCCAATGGTCAAGAATCGGCGCTGTTGGTCAATCTCCTGCTGGCGGGCTTTCTGCTCTGCATCCTCTACGGCCTCGCCAGTTTCCACCGCCTCAAACCCTGCTGATTTCACAGCAGCGCGCAATTCACGCTGACTGACCACAGTCGGGATATACACTACGATCGCCCGCTCGGTGGCGTGGCTGACCCGGGCCTCAAGAACACCTTCCAGATTAGCCAGGGCTTTCTCCAGACGGCGGGCATCATTGTTATCACTCATCTTGCGAATCACCAGATCCGCTTCACCTTCTGCCACATGATAACCAGCCCGTTCCACGCGTGCCACCAAATCTTCCAAACCAGCCATCGCAGGATCAAACACTACTGTCGCTCGTTCCGAAGAAAGGTTAACACTGGCCGATTTCACACCGCCCACCTTCTTCAAATTGCGCTCAACTGTGGCAACACAATTCGCGCAGGTCATCCCGGTAATAGGTAATGTCAAATGCTTCTGTTCACTCATTCTTTACCTCTCTACCAATAATTCGGGAGAGCGCATCACTCTCCCAACTTCTACCCGTACGGGCGCATGGCATACGCCACTTACTTGCCTGCTGGCGGATAATTGATCTCTTTCAGTAAGGCAATGATCGCCTCTTCTGAAGCCGGAGCATCAAAAACAATCGTGATTTCTTTGGTTTCCGCCGAAGCCTCCACCGATTCAACGCCTGCCAACTCGCTGATTTCACTCTTGATCGTATGGACACAGTGGTTGCAGGAAATGCCCGGGATTTGATAACGAACAGTATTCATTTTTTACCTCCAATATTAAACACTAAACTTTTGTGGCAGCCTCAAAAACATCAGCAATCTCTCGTAGTACCCGTTCACGCTCGTCAGGGTTTTCACCTTGCACAGCAGTGATCAGGCAAGAATTGAGATGTTGGTCAAGGATCATCGTACTGATTTTGTTCAACGAGCCTTGTACTGCCTGAATCTGCCGAATCACATCAATGCAATAGGCATCGTTTTCCAGCATACGCTGAATGCCGCGCAAATGCCCTTCGGCTGTCTTCATCCGTCTGATAGTTTCTGAGTGATCGTGCATCTGCTGCCTCCTTTACCCCCCCCCCGCATGGGGTGGGTTAATCCCATTATACAATAATTTCAGACTTTGTCAATCCATTTTGTCGTTATTGCTGACACACCAATGCACTATACGACATGAACCGAAAATCTAGCGGCGATGAACCTTATTTCCGCTATCCAAATCCCTGCTTTTCTATCCCTTCTTGTTGACCTCATTTCGAGATATGCATTATGATGGATACACACCAGAAACACGGATGGAAAAATATGCCTGAAGAACTTGGGTCTGCTCTTCTCAACCTGATTCGTCTGACATCCACTGACCTGCCCCCCGATGTGGAAGACGCCTTGCAGCGCGCCCGCCGAACAGAGAGGCCAGGCTCTGCTGCCAGCACTGCTTTGGATGCCATGCTGCGGAACACCAAACTCGCCCGGCAAAACAGCACACCCCTCTGTCAGGACACTGGCACGCCGCTCTTCTATGTTACCCACCCGGCAGGTTATTCCACCCGCATGCTGCGCTCCGAAATCGAACAGGCCGTGGCCGAGGCCACCCGCCAATCTCTGCTGCGCCCCAATGCAGTTCACCCTATCAGCGGTGAAAACACTGGCGATAATCTGGGGGGCGAATACCTTCCCACCATTCATTTCACTGAGACCGAAGATGATGCCTTGACCATCAACCTGATCCTCAAAGGCGGCGGCTGCGAGAACGTAGGCGCACAGTACAAACTGCCAGACGAGAATCTGCAAGCCGGTCGCGACCTTGACGGTGTGCGCAGGGTCGTTCTGGATGCGGTTTATCAAGCGCAAGGACGCGGCTGCGCGCCGGGCGTGCTGGGGGTCGCCATCGGCGGCGACCGCGCCAGCAGCTATCAGGCTTCAAAACAGGTTTTCCTTCGGCAATTGGACGACCATCATCCTGCCCCACACATTGCAGCTTTGGAAAAAGATTGGCTGGCAGAAGCAAACCAGCTTGGCATTGGGCCAATGGGCTTCGGCGGGCACACCACATTGCTGGGAATAAAGATTGCCCTTCTGCACCGCCTGCCTGCCAGTTATTTCGTTACTGTATCTTATATGTGCTGGGCATACCGCCGTCGCCGTCTTACGCTTCGCAATAGGTTTGCTCTTTTTTCGTGAGGCTGAATGATCCATAAACTGACTTTACCCCTCAAAGATGAAGATATTCTTGCCATGCATATCTGTGACGAGGTGCTGCTCTCTGGCACCCTGCTCACGGTGCGGGATACCGCTCATAAATGGCTGATCGAAACCTTCATCGATAATGCACAGCCTCCTTCAGCTCGGGAAAAAGCCATTCTTGAAGACCTTTCTCCTGTCTTATACAACGGAGCAATCTATCACTGCGGCCCTTTAATCTCCGAGCATGCACCCAGCAAGCTAAAAATAGACCAAGTACACTTTCTCTCTGCTGGTCCTACCACCAGCATCCGTGAAGAGGCTTACGCTCATCGGATCATGTCCCGATTCCATGTCTCTGTCTTAATCGGCAAAGGCGGGATGGGGGCGAAGACCTTGAGGGCTTGCCAACAAACACCTGCCGTCTACCTGCATGCCGTGGGCGGCGCTGGTGCGTTGATCGCCCAAACCGTGCAACAAGTTCATGCGGTTTATCAACTTGAATTTGGCGTCCCGGAAGCGATGTGGGTGATCACCGTCAAAGACTTTCCTGCCGTGGTAACCATGGACGCCCACGGCCAAAGCCTGCACCAGCAGGTTGCCGACCAATCCCGGGCAGCGTTAAAACTCCTCACACTCACTTAATAGAAGTGACCCGCACCAAAAAATCAGTGCAGGCCACTATTCCTAACCAACCCCATATCTAGTGGCGGAAGTGACGTACGCCTGTCATGACCATTGCCATCCCGGCTGCATCTGCGGCGGCAATCGATTTCGCATCCCTGATGGACCCGCCAGGTTGGATCACAGCTGCGATGCCATATTCGGCAGCAGCTTCAACGGCATCCGGGAAGGGGAAAAAAGCATCCGAAGCCATTACAGCTCCGCTGGCTTTCTCGCCTGCCCGCTGAGCCGCAATATGCACACAGTCCACCCGGTTGGGTTGTCCGCCGCCAATCCCCACCGTTTCCGCCCCGCTGGCAAACACGATGGCATTGGATTTGACATGCTGGACTACCTCCCAGGCAAAACGCAGTGCTTCCCATTCCTCGTCGGTTGGCGCACGTTTTGTCACCACCTGCCATTCTGTATCCTTCGGGTCACCCCTATCAACGCTTTGGCGCAGTATGCCGCGCACGATCGAGCGCATTTCATAGGCTGGCTCAATGGACAAATCCGGCACCTGCACCAAACGGCAATTCTTTTTTTCTGCCAGGCGGGTCAATGCATCTTCGGTGAACCCGGGCGCGATGATGCACTCCACAAATAGCTCGCACATGGCGGCGCCCGTCTCGCCATCCACCGTGCGATTGCTGGCGATGACACTGCCAAAAGCCGAAACGGGGTCACTGGCAAGCGCCGCCTGGTAAGCAAGCACCAGATTTTGGTTAGAGGCGACACCGCACGGCGAAAGATGCTTGATGATCGCAATCGCCGGCTCGTTGAAACTGACCGCTGTGCGCCAGGCTGCATCCAAATCGAGCAAATTGTTATAAGATAATGGCTTGCCCTGCAATATTTTGCCCCCCAGTGGACCAGCGCCGGGCTCGTAGCCATATAACGTCGCGCTCCGATGACTGTTCTCGCCATAGCGCAGTTCCTGCACCGGGAAAGCCTGAATTTGCAAGCTATCTTCACCGGACAGATACGAGAAAATCGCCTGGTCATAATGCTTTGTACTGGCAAAACCCTTTATGGCCAGTTTGCGCCGGTCTTCATCGCTAAGGCCGCCGTTTTGGAGCGATTGCAGCACATTTGCATAATCTGTCGGGTCACAAACCAGCGTCACACGCGCAAAATTCTTGGCGGCTGCGCGGATCAAAGCCACCCCGCCGATGTCAATCTGCTCAATCGCTTCCGCCAGGGTCACATCCGGTTGGGCTATGGTCTGTTCAAAAGGATACAAGTTGACCGCCACGAGGTCAATCTCGGCCCATCCTTGCTCATCAAGCTGCGCTTTATCCTCAACCGTTGATCGGGAGAGGATGCCGCCATGAATGGCCGGATGCAGGGTCTTGACCCGCCCGCCGAGGATCTCCGGCGAACCGGTGTAATCTGACACCTCACTGACCGGCAAATTGCCTTTCCGGAGGGCACGTGCTGTACCGCCCGAGGCAAGCAGTTCCCAACCCAGTTGGTGCAGTCCGGCAGCAAATTCGACGAGACCGGTTTTGTCATACACAGAGAGCAATACTCTTGGCATATTGTTCATCCTCTTTCTATGTTAGCGGTAGATCACCTGACTGCGTTCAGGCCCCACTGAAATCCAGCGAACCGGCACGCCGCAATAGGCTTCAATCGCGTTCACATAGCGTTGTGCGTTCTGCGGCAGGTCTTCCCAGCGGGTTATGTCCATAATGTCCTCATCCCATCCCTGGAAGGTTTCATAAACCGGTTCTACCACCTTGCGCGCCAGCAGTGGTGAGATCATACCTTCTGATGGTTTGTAATCCGTGCAGAACTGTATCTCTGCAATCCCGGACAACACATCCAGCTTGGTCAAACCCAGCTCGGTGACACCATTCATACGCACTACGCGCTTGAGGAGCATACCGTCCAACCAGCCAATGCGCCGCGGCCGGCCGGTGGTCGTTCCAAATTCATCCCACTGCTGGGTACCATCGCCGCGCAGCATACTCGCCGTTTCGCCTTCCAACTCTGTCGGGAAAGGTCCGGAGCCGACACGGGTTTGGAACGTCTTCACAATCCCCACCACGCTCAGTTCATCCGGCATGCCGATACCCAGTCCAACCAATGCATTGGCAGCTACACACGAAGAGCTGGTCACATAAGGATAAGAACCATGGTCAATATCCAGCAGTGCGCCCTGTGCGCCTTCAGCAATGACATGCTTTCCCGCTTCCAAAGCATCCAATACCAAGGCGGATGTATCGGCAATATGGGGTGCAAGTATCTCGGCATAACTCAGGTATTCCTCCATCACGGCGACGATATCCACAGGTTCTGCTCCGTAAAGCAGAGTTAATTCGCGGTTGGCATTCTCCAGTGACTGGGTCAAACGCTGTTTAAAATAATCCATATCCAGCAGATCATGATACTGTACGCCAGAACGCCGGGCTTTGTCGATATAAGCCGGGCCGATGCCGCGCACAGTGGTACCTATCCTGGCTTTGCCCAGGCTGGCTTCCCGCGCCCTGTCCAACGCCAAATGCGCAGGTGTGATCATATGGGCTGCGTAAGAAATCTTCAGGCGATTTTGATTGACAATCACGCCTGCCCCGCGCAGACTCTCCATCTCGTGCAGAAGCACGCTCGGATTAACTACTGTGCCGCTGCCAATCACGCCCACGGTCTGGGGATAGATCAATCCTGAGGGAATCAAATGCAATTTATATACCTCATCTCCGATGCGGATGGTGTGCCCGGCATTATCACCGCCCGCGAAGCGAGCAACCACATCAGCTTTCGCTGATAGCAGATCAACAAATCTGCCTTTTCCTTCATCACCCCATTGGGTGCCAATCACAATTTGAAGCGTCATATTTTCCTGCCATTTCTCCGCTTTTCAGACATCTAAGCCCAATTAACCTTACCAAAGAAATCTGCAATTTCTTCTTACGCATTGACGATCTTTTTTATCTCCGCGGCCATCTGTCGGGCGCGTTGCGGTGCCCAACCCAGATAGGTAGAAGGATCAAACAGCCCGGCCAGTTCTTCAGCGGTCAGATATGCCTGAACCTGTGGGTCAGCACTGATCCATACTTGCAATAGGTTCTCGCCCTCGGCCAACATCGTGTCCCATGCCCGCAGTGAGTGTTCCCGCAGCACTTCATGGAATACCTGCCGGTCGCCGCCTTTCTTCGCAATAGCCATCAGCACTTTTTCCACGCTGGCAAAAGGCGCAAAGCGGGCAAAATTACGGCCTATCTGTTCTTCATGCACCACCAGCCCCTCAACAATCCTGATTGCCGTTTCCAACAACTCATCGCTGACCAGGAAAGCTTCCGGCAGCACACTGCGCATATTGGCGCTGTCATCCAGGGTTCTTTCCAACAAAGCAAGGGCAGCATTGTCCCATGCCACGCGCGGATACTGCGCCAGGAGGCGCGCCAGCGAGTCCATCTTCTCGGCATTAATAGGATTTTTCTTGAAGGGCATCGCCGATGAACCGACCTGTTTCTTCCCAAAAGGCTCACTAAGGTCAAATATTACCGGTGATTGCAGGATGCGCAGGTCGAAAGCCAGCTTATGCAGAGATGCCCCCAGACCAGCCAATGCGCTTAGCAGAATGTAATCCTGTTTGCGGGTATAGGTCTGGGTGGTTACAGGGAAGAATGAAAACCCAAGCAACTCAGCCAGGCGGCGGTCAAACAACTCTACATTTTCTTCCCCCAATACTTCGATGAAAGATGCCCCTGTGCCAACAGCGCCTTTGAAGCCTTTGCCTTTGAGACCCGCTTGAACCGTGCAAAGCTGCTCCCAATCCATCATGAGGTCCTGAGCATACACCGCCAGACGATACCCCAATGTGGTCGGTTCGGCTGGCTGGAGATGGGTGAAACCCACTTCCGGCAGGTCTGCCCAGGCTTCTATCTGTCCGGCGAGCACGCCCAGAAGACAAAGCAACTTATCCTTCAACAGGTCCAGAGCTTTGATCTGGAGCATGACCAGCGCATTATCTTTGATGTCCGATGAGGTCGCGCCGAGATGCAAGACGCCTGCTCCCGCCGGGGCCTGTTCGCCAAAGCAGCGGATCTCGGCCATGACATCATGGTGAATCTCGGCTTCGATTTCATGTGTACGCCGGATATCAATATCATCCTGATGCTGGCGCAGGGCTTCCAACTGTTCAGCACTTACCATGCCGATTTCATGTTCAACCTGTGCCAGTGCTACCCAAAGCCTGCGCCAGGTGCGCAGTTTGTGGGCTTCGCTCCACAGCTCGCGCATGGCATCAGACCCGTATCGCCATGAAAACGGGGAAAGATAATTCTCAAATGCTTCCACAACAGGCCTCTATTTCAATTCAATACAGGATCTACTACAAATCAATTTTACCAGCCCAGGTCAAAGGAATCCAGATTTCTGCTATTTTCCCGGTTGATTTGCCTTCATTTCGATTTATGTTCGATTGCTTTTTTGGTTCAGAAAATTTTTCCAGCCAACTGGTTGAACCATTCAGTTGAACCAGTTGATTCAAC
>JAIOTF010000247.1 GCA_021107195.1 Anaerolineaceae bacterium
TTGGTGATCGGGCCGTGGTGCCAGCTGATCCTGTGTTTGCGGTGGCATCGGGGTTGTGGAAGCTTGGTATCCGTCAGCAGCGGAGGTGAAAAATGACTAATTTGCGTGGGCGACCGCCATTAACCTGCGAGGTGATTCAAATACGCCTCACGCTCAGCTTGCATGATGATCGGGACAAAGACTTGATTCTTTTTTTCAAGAATGTCCCTTCTCGCAAGCGTGCTATGGCGGTCAAAGCTGCATTGCGCAGTGGAGGAGTAATGGTGGAACCAGAACAGGAATGTGTAGAAGACGATATGGAGAGCTTCGACAACTTCCTGTTTGGGTAGTGTAATTTGTTTACCCAAGAAAATCAATTGTCAATAAGTTACAACAAAAAAGAAAGGAGAATCATCATGGATTATTTATACGGAGACACAACGGACAGGATTATTGGATGTTTTTATCATGTAGCGAATTCATTGGGGGAAGTACGTGGTTATACCGAGAAGGGTTTTTCCAAAGCCCTGGTCCAGGACCTTCGTGAAAGAGGTTTCCAGGTTGATGCGCAAGTGAATTTACCAGAAGAGTACAAAGGACGGCGAATTGGAAATCAGTACGCAGATTTGATCGTCGATAACAAGGTGTTGCTTGAGGTGAAGCGCGCTGCCTGCATTTCTCAGACTCATATCAACCAGTTGAAGACGTACCTATGGGTTTCAGGAATACCAGTAGGCTTGATCTTAAATTTTGGCAGTGAGAAGCCAACAATCAAGCGGAGAGAAGAAAAACGCCATTATCCGGTCTGGTATCGGCAGGAGGATTAAATGCTTCAGTGGAAAATGGGAGGCCAGGATAAGCAGCAGGAATGTATGCAGCTTTTGTTGAACACACTTCAGCAAGAATTGCCAGATCTTTTTCGACGATTGCAGAGCAGTCTGAGTGTCGATTTGGATCCGCGATTTATTGGCGGAATTATTGGGAGTGATATCCGTGATCAAATCCATAGCAGAGACGCGAAAATTCAAGCCTTGCGCTCGGAGCTTTCAGATGCCAACGAAAAATGGAAATTCTATTTTGATCAATTGCAAAAGGATCCTGATTTTCAATTGAGAAAAATGTTTGGGCAGCAGTGTAAAGAAATAGAAGAAGCGGGGAGGAAGATACAGGAGTTGGAAACAGCGTTGAAAGATAAAGCCAGGGTTTTTGAATATGAGCGAACAATGGCCAAAAACCAGATAGAGGGATTTGAGGGCAAGGTTAAGGAATTGAATCGCGTCATTGCAAAACAATATCATCAACTGACTCAATTGATTGGTGATGAATATGTCGATAACCAGAATTAGCTATGCTCTGCTTGCCAGCATTAAAACAAAAACAGGAGTTGGATGTGAACCCATTGAATAAAGATCGTTTGGAAGCAATGATTGTAGCCCTGGATGAGCGAGACAAGGACCGCGCATGGCTGCGTGTCCTGGAAGTATTTTTGCCGGTGGGTGTGGCAGATATGGTTCAGCTCCAGCGAATTACTGGCTTTGACCGGGATAAAATCCGCCGTATTATGGGACGTTACAGGAAGTGCGCTGCAGGTGCTCCATCAGTTATTGAGAAGCTTTCCTTTCAGACAAGCCGGGCTGGCGTACGGGGAAGATCACCACAGATTTATCGCCTGGGTGAAACGGGGGCAGCATTACTGCGTACGGTTCTTAAGTGCTCTTGCCGGCCTTGTGGTCTTTATCAGGAACTTGTTATCAATCATGCGGTAATCATGTTAGATGTGCGTTTGGAAGCTCAGCAGAGGGGATTGGAGGTGATCACCGATAAAGAGATCAAGAATCATCATGACAATATTATGCGCCCGGATCATCTCGTTACTGTGGCGCCAGGCAGGCAATTGATTTATGAAATCGAGCAGGCTGCTTCACCTCAAACGCTGCGCAGGATCATCAAGAGCATTGAGCATAAGCGGGATTATTTCGCATATACAGAAGGGGATAACGTTTCTCCAGAGATTCGCATGATCGTGAATGCTGCCCCGGGGCGGGAATATCAGAAAACCCTGCGCATTTGGGGACAGGCTGGTGCAATTGCAACCAGAGGCAGTGAACCTGGTTTTCATATCTTTGCCATGCCGCTGGTGAATTTCCTGACAACACCGGATTTTGCTGATTCGATTACCTCCGGGATATGGAATGAAGTTGTGTTTCAACAAGGAGAGGAAAAAGAACAGGAGAATACAGCGTCAAAGGCGGTAAACAAAAAAATGCCGGTCGGTCTGGTACGTCGCTCAGCACGGGAAGACCGTTTGGTGATGGAAGCCATTTGGCAGAATTTTTGTGAAACGGCGGCCTTAACAAAGCACGATCACCCTTTTCCTGAACCAGAGTTTTTTGAGATCCTTCAGTTGATTTATCTGGCGTCTCATGACACTGGTATTCTCCTCAATGATGCTGCCATGCCCTGGGCATCAATCTATTTACTCAATCGATATTTACAAATGAATCCTGCACTGCGCAAGACTCTTTTGCAGGCTTTGAAGCGGGGCGGCCCCAGCATGCGTTGGAATCCTACCAACATACTTCATCGGATGCAGGTGGTTATTAATTGTTTCCTGGGTTATCATGGCTGGCGCAGCAATGGTGTCTTGAAAGCGTATCCTGGTGTACCAACCTGGGATGTGAAAGATGTGAAAACCTTTGGGGTGGGGGTAAAGATTATCCAACCATTGATCCTGATGCTCGATCGAGACGGTGTGGTGCCGAGCCAGGAAGAAGTCCTGCATGCCGAAAAGGCGCTTGAATGGGTGCTGCTTGCTTTGTTTGCTTATGGAGATCATTTAGGATTGGGCCAGGTAAGTTTTTGGTGAAAGTGGTTTGTCGCATGTAAGGTTTGTATTTTTTTATTGGAAACATTTTATTGGAAAAACCTCAAAAAACTACTTGACAAAAAGAGGGAATCTCGATAAAATAAATTTACAATTGAATTATAACTAGTGTTGCTTTGACTACCCAGACATTGCACACTCCTCGATGTAGACACCAAGCTTGCGAGAACAGAGATAAGTTTTATCTATCTGTTTTTGCAGGTTTTTTTTATAAATAGCAACTTTACTTTTACAATCCATCAGTTTGATTTCCTGGTCTACGGGGTTCAAA
>JAIOTF010000258.1 GCA_021107195.1 Anaerolineaceae bacterium
CCCTATTATTTACCAAACAGGAGTACACAATGACTTCTGGATAATTTGTGAACCGCAAGCACTTATTTTTTTAAAATCACAACTGTCGAGTACTATAACTTGTAGTTAGGAGTTGATGTATGGAAATTGGCAAAGTGAGCATGGTCGATATTGATAGTGAGATGCGCCAATCTTACCTGGATTATGCAATGAGCGTTATCGTTGCTCGTGCGCTTCCTGATGCGCGAGACGGGTTAAAACCCGTCCAGCGGCGCATCTTGTACGCGATGTACGACATGGGAATTCGCCCCAATTCTTCTTTTAAAAAGTCGGCCAGAATTGTTGGTGAAGTGTTGGGTAAATATCATCCGCATGGTGATATGGCTGTTTATGAAGCAATGGCGCGGCTGGCACAAGAATTTTCTATCCGATACCCGTTGGTGGATGGGCAAGGGAATTTTGGCAGTATAGATGGTGATCCGCCTGCAGCGATGCGCTATACTGAAGCTCGTTTGCTGCCTTTTGCTTTTGAATCATTGGCACAAATCGAGAAGAACACGGTCAATTTCGCGCGCAATTTTGATGACACACTTGATGAACCAGAAGTGTTGCCTGCCTCGATTCCAAACTTATTGGTGAATGGTGCTACGGGTATTGCGGTAGGTATGGCAACCAGTATTCCCCCGCATAATCTGGGTGAAGTTGTTGATGCGTTGATCTATATGCTCAAGCGTTGGAATCAGTATGATAATATCGCTGTCAGCGATTTGATGACATTTATCAAAGGCCCGGATTTTCCGACAGCGGGCATTATTCTTCAAGAAGAAGGAAAAATATCACTGCTTGAAACTTACGGGAAAGGCAGAGGACGGGTTACAGTTCGTGGCCGGGTCCATTTAGAAGAGATGTCGCGCGGAAGAACGCGGCTGATCATTTCGGAACTGCCATTCATGACTAATAAGGCAAGCTTGATCGAAAAGATTGCTTCGTTGGTACGTGAATCAAAAGATGGTGAGTTTGAGATCTCGGACCTCCGTGATGAATCTGATCGACATGGGATGCGTATTGTCATTGAGTTGAAAAGCACAGCAGATGCTGACCAGGTGCTGCGTTCGCTTTACCGCCGGACGTCTTTGCAATCCACATTTTCCATTTCCTTGCTGGCGCTGGTGGGTGGAGAGCCGCGACTGCTGACCATTAAGCAGGCCTTGCGTGTGTATTTGGAACACCGTCTGGAAGTTGTTCAGAGACGCAGTGTACATGATTTGGCAAAAGCAAAAGATCGCGCTCACATTCTGGAGGGGTTGCTCGTAGCACTCAAAAACCTGGATGTGGTCATCAACTTGATCCGTAAATCTTCTACGGCAGAAATTGCGATGAAAAAATTGATGTCGCAATTCAGGCTTTCTAAAGTACAAGCGCAGGCTATTCTTGATATGCCATTGCGCCGGTTGGCTTCGTTAGAGCGAAAAAAGATTGAACAGGAACATAAAGGCTTGCTGCGGTTGATCAAGGAGCTGGAATCTCTGCTGGGTTCTCCGCTGAAAATCCGCAGGGTAATTGAGAAAGAGCTATTGGAGGCAAAAGAGCAGTACGGCGATCCGCGCCGTACTCAAATTGTGCATTTAGCGGAAGGCGAATCAGCACTTGATTTGCTGACGGCATCGGACTTAACCCCGACCAAGACGGTGTGGGTGGGGATCACAAAGGATGGTTTGATTGGAAGAACGCTTGATGACAACCTGCCGAGGGTCAGCGGGAAAGAGGCCCCGGCCTTTGTGGTGCGCACTACCACTCATCAGGCTTTGTATATCGTTGGTGAGAATGGACAGGCAGCTTCTATGTATGTGGACTCATTGCCTGAAGTGGAAAGATTCTCTGTGGGGAGTGCGCTGACCAAAGCCACCGCATTCCGCAGCGAATCGCTTGTTGCATCGGTCTTTACTATTCCACAAAGAAGTGAACTTGAGGAGGGGGATGAGCGATTTGTAATGACTTCCAGCGAAGCTGGTATGGTGAAGAAAACATCAATAGATGATTTGCCCGGCGTGTCGTCTGATATGTTCACACTGGTAAAAGTCAATAAGGGCGACCGGCTGATTGATGTTACCATCACTAATGGGGAAACAGATGTGCTTTTGGTGACGGCCAGCGGCATGGCAATTCGCTTCAAGGAGGTAGAAGTGCGGCCGATGGGTTTAGTCGCTGCTGGTGTCGGTGGCATCAAACTCAGAGAGGGAGACCGGGTGGTTGGTTTTGACCAGATCATTGACGGCGGGATGGTGATGCTACTGGCTTCGGATGGTTTTGCCTGGCGAATCTCCGAATCAGAATTTCCGCAGCAGGGGCGCTATGGACAGGGTACAATTGCCTGCCGTTTATCCAGCGGTGCCAATCTGGCGGGCGTTATTTGCAGTAAATATTTGGGTCATGATGGCATTGCGCATTTTAAGAAAGCAGCTGCCCGGATGATAGCCGTGGGTGATGCAGTGGAGACTAAGCGCGCCAGAGTTGGGAAAGAAACATTGCAAGTCAAAGAGAAAGACGCTGTTATTGGTTTGACAGTCAAAGATGATTTTATTGAGATATGGAAAGCGAGACCGCGAAAACCGAGTAAAAAGCAACCAGCATTGTTTGACTGAGTAGCGATAATAAGACAACAGGCTCTCCATGATTTATCGGAGAGCCTGTTGTGTGTATTAAGGGAATGTTGAGGGGTTATTTGGCAGCGCGCCAGCCATTATTCTCTGCCTCTTCGGCCGTGCAGAACCAGCGTTCACCCTGGCTGGTGTTGATGATCGTGCCGTCATACCACTCGCTGCCGGGCAAGTGATATATCTTTTCTCCTTCGATATTGATATTTCCTTTTATATCACAGCCAGCGTAATGTTCTTTACAGCCGAAAGGACATGTAATGACGGTTTGGGGCGTGGGTGTGCCAGCAACCGGTGTGTTTGTCTTGCTATTGAGGGGGATATTTTTCCAAAGCCCTTTGTTGTTCAAGCGGGCAGATTCCTGCGCTTCATTAAATAGATTGGCACAGGCGATATCTGGCGGAAAGGTTGCCGAAAGTGCGTAGCCTTCGTTGACCAGAATGTGATTGATGAATACGTCGTCGATCAGGACATAGCGCAATAACCGGCCATATTGGTCGGTATTAGAAATATCCTTGACCAGGGTTACAAGTTGGTCTTCCACCAAATCTATGTTCTTGGAGGTCGCATCTTCAGAGAAATATTCACGCGGGGTGCCTCCATGCCCGGTTTCTGGTGCGTCAATGCCAATGTAACGAACAGAATATTGCTTGCCATTGTATTCGATGTCAACTGTGTCTCCATCGATGACCCGGATCACTTTAGCTTGAATGCGTTTCGTGTTTTGTGGCAGACAGGGGAAAAGGGTTGTGATGGGTGGGGTCGTAGGAAGATTGAGGACACGTGTTTTGGCTGGGGCAGGTGTGCGGCTGGCTTTGGGCAAAGTTGTGAGCGAAAGGGGCAGCACCTCGGCTGATGGACTACCTGCAGATGGGGTTATTAAAGCTGCACCCGGTGTCGCCGATTCACTGATGATGAGGGCATCTTCCGTCCACCCGCTCAGTATATTGCTCAAACCAGTGGTCGAAAAGAGATTGTTTCCAAAAAGGATTGCACCGAACACAGCCAGAATGCTGAAGATTCCCAGGCCAGTCAATCCGATCCGCGTCCAGTTTGTTGGCGTTTGCGGAGGAAGCAGATCCTGAGAATCAGATTTCTGGGGCGTATCTGTGTTTGGTAAGGAGACTTCTTCTGCCAGTACGTCCGATGTGGCTTGTGGTGAGGGAGTGGGGGCGTTATATTGTTTGCCCGTCAGGCGTGCCAATTGTTGCCTGGCGGCTTCATGTTGTGGATTGATGGCAAGTAATTTTCTCAGGCACTTGATCTGGGTGGCGCGTTTTTTATAGGTTGCAGCCAGCCAAAACCAGGCAGTTTCATCATGAGGATTGGATTTGATTGCCTCTTTAAAGATGTGCTGGGCTTTTTGTTTGTCGCCAGCTTTGAAGAATTTAATACCCTGTTTGGCTAATTTACTAGTCACGATTTATTTTGCCTGGGATGAAAATCGAACGATGGGGTCAGCGCACAGTGAACTGGCTATAATGATAAGTGATTTTTCCATCTAAAATGCCGAGCGTGTCTTTGCCATCGCTCACGCTGCCGCTGGAAGATGACGCTTGCCACGAAAACTGCCAGGAGGTGCCGCTTCCCGCGTATTCCTGGAGGGTGAAGGTCGCGTTGGGCAAGACCTGATTGAAAAGCGAAGTAACCCAACTGCGAATTGCAGCTTCTCCCTGCACTGTGCGGGCGGGGGTAATATGTGTTGCAGTGGATGCGTATAATGCTATGACTTGGTCGACGTTCCGGGAATTTAACGCGTCAATGTATCTCTTGGGAAGATCAGGCTGGTTTGGATAGGGCTGCCAGGGATAATTGGCAAGGGCAGACCAAACGTGGTCAATGATCGAGCGCGCATAGTACCACGAAAAGAAATTGGCAGCTTTCAAATTGAGGGCGCGGGTTTTATCGAGAAATTCAGTAATTTCTTCAGCAGAAGGTTCCCAACTTCCATACACGTACATTGGCCCGGTGGGAATCAATGGCCTGTAGGGTGTGATAGCCTGAAATTCCCGTAGAGAACGGGCGAGTTGTTCGGCTGGATTATGAGCTTTAACCCAATACACCTGCGGCATATTGACGTCACATTTTTCAAGGAATTCTTTCCAGGGAAAATTGGGGTGATAGGTCGGCCAACAATAGGATGATAATCCGACTGGTGTACTGGATGGAAGACCCGCTTTGAGGCTGGTCATGAATTCTTCTGCGGCTTCGTCTTTGCCGGGTTCTTTGTATTCTCCTTCGGCGTCGATCAGA
>JAIOTF010000363.1 GCA_021107195.1 Anaerolineaceae bacterium
ACGGGTCATGCCGTGATCAGCACGGGTGGCAATATCACCGCCACTGCCGGGCTCCGGGAACCAGAGCCGTTGATAATGTTTTTTTGCAAGGGTCATTGCTGCATCAAAGCGGATGATGGGGAATCGCCTGGCAACAGACAGGATGGTCTGGATCACTTGTTCGCGCACTTCCGGATTGAGGTAGTTGAGTTGGGCGGTATCATTCCAGGGCATGCTTGTACCATCGTTGCCGTGATAGATGTAGGATGTGCGCCAGGTTTGGCGGTCTTCCCGTTTGAAGACAACGGCTGCATCGCTGCGATCGAAATAATGGTCTTCAATATGGATGCTGACCCGCGGATCAGACGAAAGGTCTGGCCCGTTGAATGAGTATGAGGGGAAGGGGCAATAATCCAGGGAGAGGAACCAATCCGGGTGTTCTGCAACCCACCAGGAATCAATGGCCATGTGGTTGGGGACCATGTCGCTTGCCAGGCGGATACCGTGCTGCCAGGCGCGATCCTTCAGATTGCGATAGGCATCTTCCCCACCCAATTCGTCAGCGATCTCGTAGGAATACAGGGAGTAAGCTGATGAGATGGCTTCCGGATTACCACAGAGCTGTTTGATGCGGGCCGAGGCCTTGCTGCGTTCCCAAAGTCCGATCAGCCACAAGCCTGTGAAGCCTTCCCGGGCGAGGTTATTCAATTCTTCATCGGGTATCTGGTCGAGGCGGTTGATGGGTGTTTGATATTTCTCAGATAGCTGACTGAGCCAAACGAAGGTATTCTTGGCGATCATTACCAGCCGCGGCATCCAATCTTTGTCGGGGCTAAAGTTCTCCACATCTTCCAGGTGATCATAGGTGGGAATGGCAATCGGTCCTGGACCGGTAAAGCCCATTTTTTCTTCTTCTTTGATCAAATCCAGGCTACTCAGGAGGCGGTAAAGGTAGCTGCCGAGCAGATCCGCCCAGCGAGAGCGGATGTATTCAAGTTGGCCGGTCAGCGAATGGGGAACAGCCACAGCCGGACTGCGCAGCATATCGATCAAATTTTGTTGGTCAGGCCCGAAAGGTGGCTGCGTTTCGAAATAAGCGTACAATTCTTTGATGATTGTGCGGTAGGCTGAAAATTTTTCCAGGCGGTTATCATCGAACAATTCGAAGTAGGGGGCGAAAGCAGGATTTTTATTGGCGACCCAGAGCAGGAGCATTTCTTCAAGGGTTGTCTGTGTGTTCGGCGTGCCGTCATTGGAATCCCCGGCGAGGAATTCTTGCTCTGTTTGAGCGTTGAGATAGACGTTGAGCGGGGGAAAATCCTGGGTGAATGCCAGCAGGGTTTGCTCGAGAGTTTCTTGCCCCACTTTTTCTTCTAACCAAATGGTCGCTTCTGCCATTGCCTGGGGATTGATCTGCCGCCGGTAGATCGACATCACGAAATGCAGGATTTCATCGATCAGCCCCATGGCGTTGACCTGGCCGGCTTTGATCGCCTGTTCCGGGTAATTGGCCAGGTCTTTTTTCTTATTCATTTTTTGAACGAAAATTCGCACTGCGTGGAAATTGGCGAAAATCACATTGCCATTGAAGGAAAAAAGTTCCTGGTCAAACTTGTATCGATCGCGCGATTGGCGAGAAATATGAAATTCCATCATTTTGTCACTCCTGTCTCCGGGTTTTGTTGACACTTTCATTGTATATTGGATTGATGATTAAGGGGGAGGATTTCTTAAACTTTTTCTTGAAAGATGTCTTTGAGGGCAATGACTTTTCCAGTTTGTTCGCTTATCTGTACATCATCAATTAACAGGCCATCGTTGACCAGGGATTGAGTGGTTTGTTGACCAATGGCCGGTTCCCATCGCAGGAGCCGTGCGGCCTGTTTTTGTTCAATCGCGCCAACAGATTTGAGATAAGTGTGCAGAATTTGCCGGCGAGCTTGTGAAGCATTGATCGCGCGAGCCTGCTCCTGAAGGTCTGGAATATGCTGCGTAACCAGGTCATAGATAAATGCATAATGCCAGCGGCCGGCATCACTTACCCCTACCGGCATGATTTTGAATTCCATTTGCAAGGTTTCGAGCGCACGATTGAATCGAGAAGCGGAAGAAGAGGAAGAAAGGCCGGCCTCTCGACGCAGGGTCAGGCTATCCAACGGACCATGCTGTAACAAAAGGGCGTAGATATTCTTTGCTTCCGGGGAGAGTAAACCTTGTGTATATTGATCCAGGTAATCGGTTTCAGGGTCTCCATAGTTTGGCGAGAGAGCATAGAATGCGGGTAGCAAGGCCAATGAGATCATGGCATTCCGTTTATGTAAGACGCGCCCATAATGCCAGATATGTTTTCCAAGCAACTGGTCTTTCCAGCCCCAGGTGACGTGACCAGGATCGTTATGGTTGTTTGGCACACCGCGCTCTCCAACGGTTGCATTCCACAGGCTGGGGAGGATGGTGTTCTTGATCGGCCAGAAGAAGATAAACCCGCGACGGTTTACAAAATCTGCTGCCTCCTCGGGAGAACGCAGCCAACGCTCTGGAGAAAGATTGAAGGTTTCATGGCGATAAGCTGCCAGTTTTTCAGGAGGAAGCATGATCGTCATTCGGGAATTCAACCCGCTTTGAAGATGTGTGTGATGATATTAGAGCCGCTGCCGCCGATGTTTTGGGCCATGCCGACCCGGGCGTTTTCTACCTGGGTTTGACCGCAATCGCCGCGCAACTGCTGAATAACTTCAACGATTTGATACATGCCAGTGGCACCGATGGGATGCCCGCGGGCTTTGAGTCCACCGCGCGTGGCAATCGGAATGCGGCCGCTGGGGCGGATCTCACCGTCTAACGCCAGGCGGGGGCCCTGTCCACGCTCGGCAAAGCCTGTCGCTTCAAGAGAGAGGGTTGCCATGATGCTGAATGCGTCATGCAGTTCAAACAGGTCGATATCTTTTGGTGTCAGCGTGGCTTGTTGGTATGCTTGTTGAGCAGATTTCTCGGCGGCGGTCAACCACAGCGGGTCTTTGCGATCATGCACTGCCAGCGCATCTGTGGCGGCGGCTGAAGCAGCTACCCTGATGACGGGATAGCGGGCATCGTGCGGTACGGAATCGGCTGGGACGAGAAGGGCGGCAGCGGCGCCATCGCCCATGGGGGAAGCGTCCATCAAGTTGATCGGGTCAGCGATCAAAGCTGCTTTCGTATAGGCTTCAAGTGTAATCGCTTTGCGAAAACGGGCATTGGGATTGTGTACACCGTTTGCGTGGGCATTTATTGAGAAGGGGGCAAAATCTTCATGTGTCCAGCCATGTTCGTGCATGTAGCGTTTCATGAGCAAGGCGTTGAGGACGACGAAGGAAAGACCCTGGTCTGTTTCCCAATTTGCATCCGCGGCCGTTGCCAGGGCAGTGGTGATTTCGCTGCCTGGAGAATCTGTCATTTTCTCTACGCCGACGGCAATGGCGCTGTCCAATTCACCAGAAGCAACAGCGATCAGAGCAGCACGAAAAGCGGCAGCCCCGGAACTGCATGCTGTTTCCAGATGGACGGCTTCGCTATAGCGCAAGCCTACCCAATCCGCGATGTATGCTCCCAGATGCTGCTGATTGTTTGCTGAACCGCCAATCATGTTGCCGACGAAAATACCGTCCGCTCGCTGCATCCCTGCATCCGCCAGAGATGCCAGGACGGCTTCGCCTGCAAGCAGACGCAAAGATTTTTCCCATTCTTCACGAATGGGGGTTTGTCCAATACCAATCACCGCTACTTCTCGCATGAAATTTCACCTTTCAGCAGAATAATCAATGTTATCTTGTGCAAATTATAGGCGTTTTTACTCTCAAGAACTATCAAGTCTTGCAAAAAGACCAATATCCAGCTTTAGTTTCGCTAAAAGCGATGTAAAAACCGTAAAAAGCACCTTAGAAGTTCAATCTGCCGTC
>JAIOTF010000139.1 GCA_021107195.1 Anaerolineaceae bacterium
CAAGAACAGGAGAAATCCAGCCCAGGAATCACGCATTTTCGAGGCGGTTTTTCCCGTTCCTGTGCCCTTTTCATGCCCGCATTGCTCTCAACGTCATTAAAAACCTTTCTCTCCGACAAACTGCTAGCCGTCTTTCAGGGCTCGCCAAACACGTTCCGGGGTCAAAGGAAGTTCATGCATCCAGACACCCGTAGCATTATGAACAGCATTAACCAATGCAGGC
The DNA here is from genome assembly GCA_021107195.1 of Anaerolineaceae bacterium. Classification (GTDB taxonomy): domain Bacteria; phylum Chloroflexota; class Anaerolineae; order Anaerolineales; family Anaerolineaceae; genus SMBSF63. Next base: position 224 of record JAIOTF010000139.1, read on the forward strand.
GCAACACCATCGATAGATAACTCGGAGATTGACTTCGCCCCAAACGGGCCGCTTGGCTCATCCGTTTGCACAAAGATCACATCGGTCTGCGGCATTTCATCGGCCTTATACATATGATAAGCATGGAATTTTGCATTCAACACGTGCCCTTCAGCATCATGGTATGTATCCTCGCTGTGTGCAAAACCCAGCGCCTGCGCCATGCCGCCGGCAACCTGCCCGGCTGCTGTTCGCGGGTTGATCACTCGCCCGCAATCTACGCACATCAGCATCCGATCGACTTTGATCGCTCCGGTTTCAACGTCTACCGTGGTCTCGACAAAGGTTGCGGCAGTTGGCGGAGGGCTTTCCAGACTCATATGCGAGGCTGTCGCCATGATCTGGTGCTGATCCATCTGATGCAGGCTGCTCAATGCAACTTCAGCTAAAGTGACAAATTCTCCATTCAGAGCAAACACCTTCCTGTCTTTTAACTCAAGCGATGCAGGATCATCAACGTCAAGCATCTTCGCTGCATGCTCCTGAATTTGTGTTTTGATCTTCATGGCAGCTTTGCGCGCCGCTCCGCCGCTGATGTAAGTAGTGCTGGAAGCATAGGCGCCTTTGTCAAATGGTGTGAAATCGGTATCGGAGGAATAAATGATCAAATCGTTCAAAGGTATTCCCAATACTTCAGCCGCAATTTGTCCCAGGATCGTGTCGGATCCTGTTCCCAGATCCGTAGCACCAAGCGTCATATTAAACGATCCGTCATCATTCATCTTCAAGGTGCAAGCCGCCATATCCAGCCCGGCGATACCGCTGCCATGGAAAGCTATAGACATGCCGATTCCTTTACGATACCGGCCGGATTGATTTTGGTAAGTACTGCGCTTAGCATCATAATCTGTTGCTTCAACACCAGCCGCAACACAAGCCTTATGACCACTGGTGTGCATTACCTGGTCATAACCTTCACGTCCCTCGCCCATCTGTTTTGCCAAATGCATCGGTTCGCCAACCTTGATCCAATTCTTTTGCTTGAATTTAACAACATCAATCCCCAGTTTTTCAGCAATCTCTTCCATGAGAACTTCGACCCCAAACATGCACTGCATCGATCCATATCCACGATACGCTCCTGCAGGAGCAGTGTTTGTATAAACCACATCACAGCGGAAACGGGCATTCGGTGGATTATAGAGCGTTAATCCTTTGAATCCGCCCACCATCTGCACCGTCAAACCATGAGATCCGTACGCACCAGTATCACCGACTACATACAAATCCAGTGCCTCAAGGACATCGCCCTTTAGACCTGCTTTGTAATGAATATTCTGGATGTGCCGGGTACGACCGCTGGTGAATTCCTGTTTTCGTGTGAATTCAAGTCGTACCGGGTGGCCGGTTTGAATAGTCATCAAACTGCACAGATCTTCCGTGATTATCTCTTGCTTACCGCCAAACCCGCCGCCAATGCGCGGTTTTATCACTCGAATGCGTTTGACAGGCAAGCCGATCAATGGCGCAACAATTCGACGGACATGGAAGGGAACTTGTGTTGCCGTCCGGATAACCAATCGATCATCTTCATCCCAATATGTGATGGTAATGTGAGGCTCCATCTGACCATGGTGCTGCTTCGGGGTCTTATAATCCCCTTCAAAGATCAACTCGCAATCCTTGAATGCCTCATCAACATCGCCAGCGTCGGCTTCAAGATGATGAACAATATTATGTTCAGCGTCAAAAATGCCTTCTGTATCCTCTTCGTCGTGGATAACAGGAGCACCATCCTGCATAGCTTTAACGCCATCAATCACCGCTGGCAAGATTTCATATTCCACATCAATCAACCGCAGAGCCTTTTGCGCCAGCTCGCGCGTTTCGGCGGCCACAGCAGCCACCCGGTCGCCAACGTGGCGGACTTTAGTATCAAATACAACCTGGTCGTAAGGCAGCGGCTGCGGATAACTCTGCCCACCAGAAGCAAACTTGATCCGGTCGACATTTTTGTAAGTCAGAACACAATGCACACCTTTCAAAGCTTCGGCCTTGCTGGTGTCAATATTGCGAATGCGTGCGTGTGCGTGCGGACTGGTCAGCAAAGCGCCAAACAACATGCCTTCAAGTTTAATATCATCAGTGAACGCCGGCTTACCTTTAACTAACTTGGGGCCGTCAACTTTAAACTCGGATTTCCCGACAACTTGGGTTTTTGGCATCTCTTTTGGCGTGTAAACCAGTGGAAGCAATGCGTCTTTGCCCAATTCTTTGCGGTAAAAAGACTCTGGTAATTCCAGAGACGACAAATCATCAGGAAGCTCTAATTCAATCGGCCCAATATCACCCGGCTCTTCTCCACGCATCCTTGCTGCCGCACGCTGTACACCTTCAATAATCTGCACATAGCCGGTGCAACGGCACAATACACCACTTAAAGCCGATCGAATTTCCCCATCGGTTGGGTTGGGATTTCGATCCAGGAGCGCTTTTGCGGTGAGAATTTGCGCAGGTGTACAGAACCCGCATTGCGCAGCATCCGTTTCAATAAATGCCTGCTGTAACGGATGCAATTGACCACCCTTTGACAATCCTTCCAATGTGGTAACCTCGCGGCCATCCACTTTGCTGGCTTCCATCAAACAACTGCGAATAGGGTTGCCATCCAATAGTACGGTGCACATACCGCAGTCGCCTTCCCGGCAGCCGCTTTTAACGCTGAACAAGGAAATATTGCGCAAGAAATCCAGCAATGTTTGCTTGGGCTCAACACTTGTGGTCGTTTCCCTGCCATTCAAAACAAATGTGACCGATTTTGCGTCCTTTGTCATGGCTATTTTGCTCCTTTCAAACACATCTCCAATGCCCGCTGCGTCAAAACGCCCGCCATTGCGCGCCGGTATTCAGCACTTCCTAAATAATTTCCCTTGGGATCCACTTCTTTTTCTACAGCGGCTGCTGCCCGTTTCAAATCCAGCTCTGCAACCGCCGATCCAATCAGTTGTTTCGCAGAATCTGCCGACCATTGCCGACCCGGCCATACTCCAAACAACGCAACGCGTGCATCTCTAACAACGCCGTCGTCAAAATCAATCGATGCCGAAACAGCTACCATCGGATCAGAAGTGGGAGACACGCCAATCCGTGCTGCTCCGGCGCTCCTGTGCGCGACAACCGGAATCAAGAGTGCGTTGGCCTTGCCCCTCGTCCCGCTCCGCCGTATAAAATCTGACACAGGCAAGGTCTTTCCATCATCCAAAAGGATCTGTGCATCTAAAACCAGTAGAGCCAAAGTAATTTCAGGTAAAAGATTGGGCGCAGACAGCGCCCTCTCAACACTGGTTTCATTGCGAACCTGCCAGACAGCCGATGCCTTTATTGCTTCTTTAATGAATACCGGACAATCCGGGTCAACATAAAAAGCATCCAATGAGATTGCAGGAGTAATTTTCAGCATCTCGCCACTGTCTTTGGTTTTATATTTTTGTATACCAACGCTAGCTTCAATTTTTCCCATAGCTTCATCTTCCTTTCATAAATGGCGCAAATGCTGCGCCACTCACATCCGCCGAACTCATCCAATGGTCATGGTAAGTGCCGCCCGTCGTAAGAATGAAACGATTCCCCCGAGTCACCCTTTGAAAGGGCATACTCTATTTTACATCGTGCCTCAATTCCTAACAAGCAAAAAAGCATGCTTAAGTTAAAAATCGGGTTCCAATTTTCCAGTATGAGCTTGCCCTTAATACGAGTTCTTGCTACTCCGATTGCAATTTTATACAATCAATAATAAAATCGAATACAGTAAAATCATACATCAACCAGGAAAACAACCTCGATGAATAATCCGGACCTTGTGTCAATACCCGAAAATTACCATGAACTCCCGTCTCACGTTGAAGGCATCTCCGTCTTTGCACCCCTCCCCCTGGAAACGCCTGAGAGTGTGCCGCAAACATACAAATGCCCAAATTGTGGTGCGAATACCCGTTTTGATGTCGCCACCGGCGGCGTAACCTGTGAGCATTGCGGCTATACAGCTCCTACCAGAGGAAAAACTGTCGGTCGGGCAGCCGATGAACATGAATTCACTCTGGAAACACTGTCACTAGCCAAACAAGGTTGGGGCATCAACCGGAATCACTTGCACTGCGAAAGCTGTGGAGCCGAGCTTTCCATACCCGAAGATGCAATAACCAGTTCCTGTCCTTTCTGCGCTTCAAACAAAGTGAATATCAGCCGCGCCCCGGCAGACATCCTGCGCCCCAAATTCTTGATTCCGTTCAAGATTTTGCCGAAAAAAAACCAGGCCCTCGCTCGAGAATGGCTGGGCAAAGGCTGGTATCATCCTCTTGAATTAGCGTCCAGCGCCTTGATCAATAAATTCCATGGCATATATCTGCCCTTTTGGACTTTTGATGCCCAAATTGACGCCGATTGGAAAGCCCAGATTGGACATGAACGCGAAGTGCGCGATCGAAAAGGTCAAATCCGTACTGAAATCGATTGGAAGTGGGAAAGTGGACATGCACAACTGACAATGGATGACACTATTCATGCAGGCACAAACAAAGTAAGCCACTTGATCCTGCAAAAATTACTTCCCTTCCGGTTTGAAGAACTAACAGCGTATTCGCCAGATTTTCTGGCAGGGTGGCAGGCCCAGAACTACAATATTCCTCTTCCGGAAGCCTGGCAAGAAGCGAAAGAAGGAATGCGTGAAACCGCCCGCTCCACCTGCCGCAGCCAAATAGCATCTTCTCACGTCCGCAATTTTTCCATGACCGCAAAATTTTTGCATGAAACCTGGCGCTATGTTTTACTGCCAGTATATCTCGCCGTCTATAAACATGAAGACCGGATTTTCCAGGTGATGGTGAATGGTCAAACCGGCACAGTGGCCGGTCAAAAACCTGTCGCCTGGAACAAAATCTGGCTGGCGATCGCCGCCCTGCTGATACCTGGGCTAGGAATGATTTTGGCCGGTTTGCCATTGCTTTTAGTGGGCAGTGTTGGAATGGGATTAATTTCTCTCGGCCTGGCCTTGCTGTCTATTGGTGGATTAATATCCTTTTCACTCTATAAAAAAGCTGTTGATTCGGAGCGTGCCTGATGCCAAAAGAACACAACCCGCAAATTAGGCTGGTGCAAAACGCTGTCGATCTTTGGAGTCTGCCGCTGGTAGCTGCAGGCTGTGCCACTTGCGGCCAGGCACACCTCATCCCCGAAAAAAGTTTAGGGGCGATCTGCCCCGGTTGCGGAAAATCCCGAATGGAACTTCAACCTGCTCAACTCCGCCCTGAGCCACCCGAGCTCGTATT
>JAIOTF010000267.1 GCA_021107195.1 Anaerolineaceae bacterium
ATTAACGCTTAACGTGCCCATTGCACTCTTTTTCGAACAAGATCCGGTTGAAAAGCGCGTGGTATACACACCGTGCAAAAATCTGTCATCAGACACAGGCATCACGCATATTCAAAATCTTGGCAAAGACCTGGCAGGCAACGCACTGCAGCAATTCCTGGTCACATTAAAACCTGGGGCAGGCAGTGGTGATCAAATGATCGTCCACACCGGGCATGAATTTGTCTACTGTCTGTCAGGTTCCATTCATTATCGCATTGAAGATGAAAGCTATGACCTTCAACCAGGCGATAGTCTGGTCTTTGAAGCCCACCTCCCCCATTGCTGGGAGAACAATAACGAGAACGATTCACAAATTATTTTAGTGTTTGATCCGGCTGACGATCGCGAAGAGCTTGGCAGCCGGCATTTCTCTCACGAATTTATAAAAAAGGAGTTAACGATGAAAATTGCTTTGATCACAAATAACGGAAAAACCATCAGTCAACATTTTGGGAGAGCTGCCTATTACCTGGTACTCACCATTGAGAATGGAGAAATCGTTGATCGCGAAATGCGAGATAAAATGGGGCACAGCCAGTTCCACGCGGCAGAGCATGAAGAAGCGCCCAATGCCGCTGGTCACGGGATGGACGCCTCCTCCCACAATAAACACGTCAGTATGGCTGAAGTGATTGCAGACTGTAAATATCTGTTGTGCGGCGGTATGGGACGAGGCGCGTACAACAGTATGCAGCGCTTGAACATTACTCCAGTTGTTACAGACCTTCAGGATGTTGAAGCCGCAGCACAGGCATTCATTGATGGAAAATTGGTCGATCACACAGACCTGCTGCATTGAACCTCCTCAACTCAGGACATAAAAAACACAAAGGAAACCAAATGATTCTCCTCATTTCAGCACAACAACCAGAATCGCAAAGCCCGATAAATAAGCGTTTCGGCCGTACGGAATGGCTGATGAAATACGATTCAGAAACAGCCCAATGGCAATCATTAGCGAACCCGGGAAGCCAACGTTCTGGCGGGGCCGGTGTCGCCGCAGCACAGTTCGTGATCGACCAAAAAGCAGATGTTGTCATCAGCGGGGCCTTTGGTCCCAATGCTGCGGGAGCTTTTCGGGCTGCAAACATCACCATGAGTCTTTTCTCCAAAGAAGTCAAAACGGTGCAACAGGCCGCCGAATATTTTTTACAAGACAAATTGGAAATTTTTGAATAAAAAATACAGGAATATATCTATGCGAATAGCAGTCGCCAGCGGAAAAGGAGGAACGGGAAAAACAACCGTTGCTACCAGCCTTGCACTCAGTCTGGCAAACGAACAGAATATCAGGTTTCTGGATTGCGATGTAGAAGCCCCCAATGCACATCTTTTTCTGAATCCCTCATTTACAAAACGACAGGATGCAGCCATTCTCATCCCGGAGATTGACGCTGAACAGTGCACACTGTGTGGTAAATGTGTGGAGGTATGCCAATTTCACGCCCTGGCCAAAGTTGGGAAATCCATCCTGACCTTTGCGCAGTTGTGCCATGGCTGCGGCAGCTGCACCTGGAATTGCCCGGTAAATGCCATTCAGGAAATACCAAATCCAATCGGCAAACTCGAATCCGGTCTCACCCCGGAAAGCATTCAATTTTCCCGCGGGGTGTTAACGATCAGTGAGCCGATGTCCACCCCGATCATCCGGCAATTAAAACGCTGGGAGCAGCCCCAACCCGAACAATTGACAATCCTCGATTCTCCACCCGGGGCCTCCTGCGCTGTCGTGGAAACGCTGCGCGGTGCAGATTTTGCGCTGCTGGTAACAGAACCAACGCCCTTCGGCCTGCATGATCTCAATCAAATCATTGGAATCGTTCAGGAATTCAATATTCCGGCCGGGGTAGTGGTCAACCGCGATGGCATCGGCAATGATGTCATCAATGCATTTCACGATAAGCACAATATCCCTGTTCTATTGCGCATTCCCTTCTCTCTGGAAATCGCTGCCGGTCTTTCTGCGGGCACATCCCTGATTGAGATCAAACCGGACCTGCGCCAGGAATTTCTGCACATGTTCACCCAAATCACCAGGATTGTGAAAACAACGGAAGAAGGAGAAAAATAATGCTAACTCCAAATTCCCAAGCCAAGCAATTAATTCTCCTGAGCGGCAAGGGCGGCACAGGCAAAACCAGCTTAAGTGCAGCCTTCGCCCATTTATCGCAGAAATCCGGGCATCCTATTCCAGCCATTTTCGTGGATGCGGATGTCGATGCAGCAAATTTGGGGCTGGTACTGCAACCCGATGGTGCCCAGCAGCATGAATTTTGGGGCGGGTCAATCGCCGAGATTGATCCGGAAAACTGTATTGGCTGCGGCCGCTGCGAAGAGGTCTGCAGATATGACGCCGCCCTGCCAACCGACGAAAAGCACACGCTTTATGAAATTGATCCATTGGCCTGCGATGGCTGCGCCGCTTGCGTCTATGCCTGCCCGCAAGATGCCATAAACATGACCCGGCAGCAAGAGGGGCTCTGGTTCCATTCGCATGCCAAATACGGGGACATTTTTCACGCAGAACTGTTTCCTGGCAAAGAGAACTCCGGCAAACTGGTCACCACCATCAAACAGCAGGCGCGCCTCGCTGCAGAAGACAACGCCATCCCGCTGCTGATCATTGACGGCCCGCCTGGCATTGGCTGCCCGGTCATCTCCGCCAGCGCAGGAGCAGACCTGGCGCTGATCGTCACCGAACCCAGCAAGGCCGGAATACACGACCTGAAACGAATCTTTGAAACCCTTCGACATTTTCGTATTCCAGCTTTGATCTGCATAAACAAAGCGGACATCTATCCTCAAGGTGTGCAGGAAATTCTGCGCTATGCTGATGAACAGCAGTCGGAGGTCATTGCCGAAATCCCCTTTGATGCCTCGATTACCCATGCAATGGTGCAAGGTCAGCCGGTCACAGTCTATGCCCCCCATTCCCCTGCATCCCGCGTGATACACGATCTGTGGTCAACAGTCGTACAGCGCCTCAACCAAACAGAAGATTAACCATGAATAAATCAGATATATTAACCAAAGCAATCCTCAAACGATTAGAAACCGTCATTGACCCGGAAACTGGAGCAAACGTCCTGCGCATGCGTCTGGTGGAGGATCTGCATGTCAATGAACACGGCAAGGTTACGTACACATTTCGTCCTTCCTCTCCCCTGTGCCCCATCGCAGTGCCCCTGGCTTTAAGCATCGTTGACGCGATTAAAGAAGTACCTGGTGTTACTGAGCAGGATTTAACCGTGGTCGGTTATATTTACGCCGAACATTTGAACGAAACCCTGAAATCTGTTCTATCGGAATCCAGTGAGGAGGAAAAATGAACGGCAAAGTTAAACTTGGCATCATTATCTGCGATCGCTACAAGAGTTGTGCAGGCGGCAAATGTTTTCGGGCGTTGAAGAATCGCGAAGGAGCTTTTGATATTTACGCAGACCAGGATGTAGAACTGGTCGGTTACACTTCTTGCGGTGGCTGTCCGGGCGGCAACATTGAATATGCCGGTGAAGAAATGGTTAAAAATGGAGCTGAAGTGATCCATCTTGCGACCGGCTTTCTGGTTGGCTATCCACCATGCCCCTATCTCGACACCTTTATCCCATTCCTCGAAAACCGCTATAAGGTAAAAGTAGTCGTTGGTACACATCCCATCCCCACCAAATATCTGGATATGCACACAAAGCTTGGCACATGGCAAGATCCCTGCTGGCAGCCCCTGCTGGCGCCCACCATGGCAGACGAAGAAATCCGCCTGTCCTACAACTAAGGTTAAACAAAATGACCGATATGATCGCCTTTGGGCCTGTTCCATCGCGGCGATTGGGCTTCAGTCTCGGCATCAATCACATCCCCCCAAAACACTGCTCCTATGCCTGTGTTTACTGTCAGGTTGGGGCTACATCTTCAATGACAGTTAAGCGGCAGTCCTTTTATCCTGTCTCCAGGATCCTTGACGAAGTACGCCAAAAGGTCGAAAAATGTGCAGCCCTGGGACAAAAGATCGACTACTTCACCTTCGTCCCCGATGGTGAGCCAACCCTTGACGAGAACCTGGCCGAAGAAATACAAGCACTGCGTCAATTCAACATCCCTATCGCTGTCATCAGCAATGCCACCCTGCTGCATCAGCAGGAAGTGCGCGAAACCCTGAAAAAAGCCGATTGGGTTTCACTGAAAGTAGACAGCATGATCGAAGCCACCTGGCGCAAGATCAACCGTCCTCATGGTCACCTTAATCTGGAGACCATGCAGGCATCCATGAAAATTTTTGCTGCCGAATTCAAAGGAGAACTCGTCACCGAGACCATGCTGATCAGCAGCCTCAATGACACCCCCGTCGAGTTAACAGCCACCGCAGACTTTTTGTCCACCCTCTCTCCCCACACCGCCTACATTTCTGCCCCCATCCGCCCCCCAGCAGAGACATGGGTGCATGTGCCAGACACTGATCACATCAACCGTGCTTACCAGATCTTCGCCAGTCGGGCAGCAAATGTTGAACTGATCACCAACCCCGAAGATATTACCTTCGCCCTGACCAGCAACCTGCAAAACGACATACTCAGCATCACCGCTGTACATCCTATGCGGCAGGATGCCGTTGAAGAACTCATCCGCAAATCCGGCGAGACATGGCAGGCAGTGGAAGAGCTGCTCACCTCCGGTGCCCTGCTCAGGCTGGCTTATGAAGAAGAAACCTTCTACCTGCGCCAACTGAAAAGATAAAAACAAGCAAAAGAATTCGTTCTCATCATCTCACTCTTTCACAAAGTCTGAATACTTCCCACAATCCATTCTCTAGTCAAGTGTCAGTTACTCCATCGCGGCACATCACAGGAAATCTCCCCGATGAATGATCCGCACATGGGTCGCTGCTATTTTTGATTTATAATCAAGTAGCTTGCGCTCTCTCAGTAAATTCCTTTTTCACTCTATTCATTAACACCTATCAGAAATCTTCTGCTTTTGATAGCAAAAGCTTTCAGAAACGGCTCGCTACGTGTTTGAATTATCAACCGTATTTTTATATTTCCTGATCCAGCAAATTGCCGTGGTTGTATTCAGCCTGGTGCGTTCCAAAGTGCTGGCGGCCACCTGCGGCGTGGGGGGATATGGTTTGATCTCTCAGGCAAATGCTTTTGTATTGACCCTGCAAGTCATCATGGGGGCAGGGCTGGGCAGCGGCTTTGTGAAACTGATTGCTCAAGATTGGGAAGATAACGCTTCAGAAAAACGCAAGCAGATCATCTCTACCATGTTCACGCTGGGATCGATCACTAGCACAGCAGGCATCCTGCTCACCAGCCTTTTTTCCAAAACAGTCAGCACGTGGATATTTGGCAGCCCGGAATACAGTCATTATGTTCTGATCTGCGCTCTGACATCCTTTGCTATCCTTCAATATGCTTTCTTTTTGGATCTTTTTCGTGGGCTGCTGGAATGGAAAGTCTTTACAATAGTTTCTATTGCCAGTACAGGTGTCAGTCTGATTGTTACCGTCAGCCTGATTCTTTTGTTCAACATTGAAGGTGGCATCTGGGCATTACTGCTTTCACAGATATGCAGCGCACTAATCGCCCTGATCTACTACCGCCTTAAGATTCGTCCCAGGCATCCCATTTCTTTTGGATGGGTGAACCCTAACCCAAAAATTATGCGCCTGTTACTCAACATGATCGGGCCGCTGGTCATCATTTATATCTTGACTGCGACAAGCCGTTTGGCTACACGCAGCATGGTGATCCAGCATTTAGGACTGGAACAAAATGGCCTCATACAACTCTCCACCGGAATTTCAGATGCCTATAAGGGCCTGATCCTGGCCATCTTGATGTCCTATATCCTCCCCAAAATCGCTGCGATCGGCGTCAAGGATCCTGATGCTGCAAGCCAAACCCAAAATGATGGTCTGAGATTTTGCATCCTCATCATCACCCCGACCCTGCTGATCCTGCTGGCCTCCCGTGAAATCTGGATCCCTATTCTATATAGCCGGTCATTTCTGAGCGCCCAAAACATCCTGATCTGGCAATTTTTGGGAGATTTCTTTTTTGTAACCCGCATATGTCTCAACATCGACCTGGTCCCCACCAATCGTTTGAAGTACTATGCTTTGGACGGTGTCCTCTTCTCAACAGGGACAATCTTATTAACGATCACCTTGCTTCCGATTTTAGGCATTTTCACGGTTGCAGTAAGCAGTTTGCTTGTCAACCTCACACTCACCTTGATTAGTCTGGCATATCATTTTCGCCGTACATCCTTTCGCCTCAGTATTGTCAACTGGGGGCTGCTGGCAAAGGCAGCTGGATTACTCTGCCTCGGTTTCGTCGCTGCACAATGGATCCCCAATCTGTGGATCCGCGCCCTCACAGTGAGCATGATCCTTGCTCTCATGTTAAAATACCTGCCGAAGAGAGAGGAGTTAAAAAACCTTTGGCAAAACTTTTTGCCCTCATTACTGCAACAAGGCTGGGCTGCAATCCGCAATTCAAACCAGGATTAATTCATAAAAACTTAAAATGATCATTCACCAACCTGAAATTGTGTCAACGCAGGGAGAAGCCATCCTGCAGGCACGCATTGAAACAGACAACCCCAACACCGGCCTGCCGGAATTACTTTGGTTCAGTTATCCTGAACACTGGGCCGGAAAAATTTCAACCCGCACAGACAATTTTCTGACTGCACTTCTCTTGATCGCGATGACACTTGGGGAAGACATTGATTGTCGAGGCGAGCTATCACCACGCCTTTGTTACAATCTGGATGAGTATCAAAAGATATTTGCGTCCTGGCAGCCCGAAGTTTTCCACACCATTCAAATCCATTCAGACAAAATAACGCCTGCCCCTGCGTCACCCCAAACACCCAGCTATGCCAGCACCTTTTCGGGTGGGGTAGACTCCTTCTTTACCCTTCACCAGCTATTACACCCAACTCCAAAGACAGCAAACTGGCCTCTCAAATATGCCTTTTTCTTGCAGGGCTCAGCCGATATTCCCTTGTCTTTCACCCAAAAATACCGGGAACTTGCACAACACTATTCACTTGTTTCCCAAAATATGGGGCTGGAACTCATTCCAGTGCGTACCAATCTGATGTATTTCTGTGTCAACCGCATTACTCTTAAACTCTTTTTAGAAGCCCCCTTGTCCGGAGCAGCACTTGGATTGAGCCCTCACATTTCCGGAATGTTCATTCCATCAGGCAGATTTTACGAGCACTACACCAACTGCACAACTGGCCCGCTTACCACTCACTTGCTTTGTACTGAGAACTTCGAATGCTTCAGTCACGGCTCTACAACCACCCGCTTTGAAAAAACAAAGATCATATCAGATTGGGTACCAGCGCAAGAAAATCTTCGCATATGCCAGGGGTGGACAAACAACAACCTGGAAAATTGTTCCCTCTGCGAAAAATGTTTGCGAACCCGTGTATCCCTTAATGTAATTGGAAAACTGGAAAAATTCTCAACACTAAAGTTCCCTCTAAGTCTGAAAGAAACCCTCCTTTGGGGAAGATGGCTGGAACTGGGATTTGACTTGGAGAAAGACGTCTTGAAACACGCCTGGCTGCACAAGAAAAACATGGTGCCGGGCATAATCCTTGGCACCTTGATCGGTTACACGCGCCACTGCTTGAAAAAACTACTGCCGGAATGGATAAAACAACAAATCTTCAAATGGACAGCAGAGAAAGATCCGCACCAGGTATTTGGCAGCAACACAAAAAAGCCTGGAGGAGCAAAACAATGATCATTGCAAAACCTGAGATCAAACATATCAATAACCGGGTCATCGTTTCAGCACAGCTTAGCTTTGAAAACCATCCCCTGAACAAACCGAATACTGCCTGGTTTTCATTTCCCCAGAAATATTCCCCTTTCATCAGCGGACGGGCAGATCCATTCGCTGCCAGTTTGCTGCCCCTGGCACTGATCCTTCACGAAGATCTACAAATAGAAGGACATCTTTCCCCTCGATTGATCAACGGGATGCGCGAATACCAGCAAGCCATGAGCTTCTGGTATCCCAAAATGATGCACCCTGTAAAGATTGAAGCCGCTGCACAAGAAGAGCTTTCCATAGACCAGGCCGGGAAAAACTGCGTCACACTATTTTCAGGCGGCGTTGACTCTTCATACACATTGATGTCACATCTTCCCGAACACGAAAAGAATCCTGCATATCAGGTGAAAGGCGCTTTATTCATTCACGGTATGGACATCCCCTTACAGAATAAAAAAAGTTATGAAAAAAGCCTGCAAATATTTGAAACGCAGCTTTCGCCTCTGGGTGTCGATGTGATTCCCTGTGCAACAAATTTGCACTATTTCACCTCCGGCTTACTCGGTTGGGAAACCGCACATGGCAGTGCACTCATCGGCTCGGGATTGGTGCTGGACAAAATGATCAGCAGCCTTCTCATACCCGCATCTGATACAATCGAATGTTTGGTACCCTTAGGTTCATCTCCTATGATCGATCATCTTCTCTCTACAGAAACAGTAAAAGTTGTCCATCAAGGATCCACTGTCTTGCGGATCGACAAAGTCGCTGCGATTTCATCCTGGCAGCCGGCTCGAAACTTTCTACGGGTTTGTACGGACGAAGACAAACGCTCTGCTGTAAACAATTGTTCGAAATGTGAGAAATGCCTTCGCACAATGGTCATGCTCCAGGCCTGTGATTCCTTAACAGAATTCAAGACCTTTCGGAAATCTCTTAAAAGAAAGGATATTCTAAAATGGACACCCCAACATGTCATCTGGAGTCAGCAAACATTGAAGTTTGCACGGGACAGGCAGAAAACTGGGCTTGTCTTCCCCTTAATCATCGCTACACTAAATGTTAAGATCAACAATGCACTGAGATGGCTGATCCCGCAACGTCTGTTCGCTAAATTAAAAAAGAAAAAATTCCCTTATCAGAACGACGTCTTTAATCCGGATCGATTGAAAAAAGAGAGCAAAGATGCTTCATGAACTGACGGGAAAATCATGTTGAATGTAGCGCAGTTCCAATTTCAAGGGTTCAATATCATCGTCAAAAAAATGTTACGCTTTTCGAGCCTTCAAAATCAACTTAGGCACCGTAAACAAATAATCTATGTTATTTGAGGGGTTATTTTATAGTTCCAATCACCGTGAAAGGGGTTACGTTTTATCGCAATTTTCTGGAATTCTTCATCGGTAACTTTGATGGATTTTTC
>JAIOTF010000140.1 GCA_021107195.1 Anaerolineaceae bacterium
AAGCACCCAGTTCAGCACATCCTCAGTCCCTGAGACCGTGCACACAGCAACAGTCGTGCTGCCCATTGTGCAGAACCTCTTCACCGTGCTTACAGAATTATCCACTTCCTCATTATAGTGTCTTCCAGGATAATACGTAACAACGTCATTCACCACGGCCTTGACCATGTTGCCCACCGTCTCCGAGTAACGCGCACATCCACCGTAGGCGCTGGCATCCAACCGCGCGCCTGGAATCTGCATTTCTCACAGTCCCATTTTCTGAATGGATCGAATCTGTAAGCCAATTGATAAGCTCTCACCCCCGTAGAATCTCATTTCCGCAGGCGCTGCGTGCTATAATTTAGCATATCATTTTGAAATTTTAAGGTGGGAGGTCTTATCGTGGTGAATAGCTCTGCCAAACCCAAACCCAAAACAGATCCTTCTTTGGGTCAATCTAAATTCATGCCAAAACCAATAACCCAGGTCGAAGACACCGGTCTCTCGATCTTGTGGTTGCAGGACCATATCCTCAAAGTTATGTATTTTGAAGGCTTTCTGTCAGGGTTTGCAGTTGCAGAAAAGATCGCCCTGCCATTTTCGGGCGTTGTTGACCAGATCCTCGAAGCACTCAAACGGGAGAAACTGGTTGAAGTGCGTTCTTCTCAAATGGGACTTGGTGATGGTGCCTATCAATATGCGATTACTGGTGCAGGCATCGCCCGTGCACGCGAAGCCCTGGAACGCAGCCAATACGCTGGCCCCGCCCCGGTGCCCATTGAAAATTATATTGAAGCCTGCGAACTACAAAAACGCGGTCGTATGACAGTCACTAACCGTATCATGCGAAAAGTTCTCTCCCACCTGGTGCTGTCAGAAAAAGCCTATCGGCATCTTGGCCCTGCCATTAACTCTGGCACCTCCATTTTCCTCTATGGCCCTCCCGGTAACGGTAAAACCAGTATCGCCCAGGCGATCGGGAATTTGGTCTTGACCCAGGCGATGTACATCCCCTATGCCATTTATGTCGACGGCCAGGTGATTAAGCTTTATGATTCTGTCAATCACCGGCTTGCCCCCGAGGACGGCGTCACAAAACGTGGCACAGGCACGCTCCGCACTGGCATGCGGCGGGATCCCCGCTGGGTGCGCATCCGCCGTCCCTTTATCATGGTCGGTGGCGAATTGACTCTCTCTGGTCTTGATCTCGTCTTTGATGATGTCAGCAAATTTTATGAAGCTCCCTATCAGGTCAAAGCCAATGGCGGTATCCTTCTCATCGATGACTTTGGCCGCCAGCAGGTGCGCCCCCGTGACCTGCTCAACCGCTGGATCATCCCGCTCGAAAATCGCATCGACTATTTGACCATGCACACCGGTAAGAAGATCGAAGTTCCCTTTGACGTCTTGATCATATTCTCCACAAATCTTCCGCCCAAAGACCTCGTCGACGAAGCTTTCCTGCGCCGTTTGCGCCACAAATTGGAGATCACCGATCCTAATTTTGATCACTACCGCCAGATATTTCAGCGCGTTGCTGCTGCCAAAGGTGTGGAATACAACGATCAGGGACTGGCCTACCTCCTCCAGGAATGGTATATCAAACGGAATCGTAAGCTGCGTGCTTCGCATCCCCGCGATATTTGTGACCAGATCCTTGATATCTCTGCATACCTGGGCATAGAACCTACCATGTCACACGAGTTATTGGACCAGGCTGCCGACTCATTTTTTGTTGATCTGTAAGGCTTGCATAACACACCCGGCTTCCATTGGTTTATGCTGTAGGGGGACAGCCTTGTACAGGATTGTGGCAGATTAAGTTTGAAAATGAGCGGAGACACGAATGAAGCACCGCAGCATCATTGTTCAATCCTTTTTTGTGATTATTTTTATTCTCAGCCCGTTTTTTACACAGTCCGGGCTGGTTCAGGCTGCCGTACCTGACGCAGCCGTTCAGGCCCAGGAGCTTCTGGCCGATATGACTCCTGAGGAAAAGGTCGGGCAGCTCTTCATCACGGGTTTTAATGGCAGCACTGCTGAGCAGGATACCTTGATCTATGATTTGATCGTCAACTATCATATTGGCGGAGTCATGCTCAGCATAGAGAATGATAATTTTGTAGGGGGCATCGAAACGGTTCAGGAAACCTACAACTTGATCCACAGTTTGCAGCAGGCTGAATGGGACGCAACGTATAACGCGCCGCCTGATCCCTTTATCGAAGATCCCCGGAAATCTGAATACATTCCTTTGCTGGTTGGTGTTACCCAGCAGGGAGACGGTGCTCCCTATGACCAGATTTTGAGTGACCTTACACCCCTGCCTTCTGCTATGGCCCTGGGTGCGGCATGGGACCCGGAGCTTGCCAGCCAGGTGGGCTATGTCCTCGGCAGTGAATTAAGTGCCCTGGGCATCAACCTTGTTATCACTTCTGCCATGGATGTGCTTGGCCCACAGGAGATGGGGGGCAGCGCAGCACTGGGCACGCAAAGTTTTGGCAGCAATCCGTATTGGAACGGTCGTCTGGGCGCGTCTTATGTACAAGGCATACATCAGGGCAGCAGCAACCGCATGTTGGTCATCGCCAGGAATTTTCCGGGCAGCGGTTATGCCGATCGCGATCCACATCTCCAGGTAGCGACCGTTCGCCGCACACTGGAACAGCTTAATCAGTTCGAATTGCAGCCATTCTATGCCATCACTGGACAGGCGGCAAGTGCACAAGCGAGAGTTGACGGCCTGGCGATTTCGCATAGTCGATATGCTGGTTTGCAAGGTAACATTCGTGCCACCACGCGTCCGCTCAGTTTCGATGCCACCGCATTAGAGAATTTGATGTCATTACCTCCCCTGGCAGACTGGCGAAATGCTGGCGGTATTTTGATCAGTGAAGATCTGGGCAGCCCTGCCGTCTTGCAGTATTACAGTCCTGCCGGCCAGTCTTTAAATGTTCATCAGGTTGCCCTGAACGCCTTCCTGGCAGGCAATGATCTTTTATATGTGGACAATTTCATTTCCACGGGAGATGAGAACGCTTACATCTCACTGACCGCTACTTTAAGTTTCTTTACTCAGAAATATCGGGATGATGCAGCTTTTGCCCAACGGGTGGACGCGGCTGTCGAACGCGTATTGCGTAGAAAACTGGAGATATATCCGTCATTGATCCTGGGTGCGGTTGTCCCCTCTCAGAAGAATCTGGAACAGCTTGGTCAATCGTACCAGGTCAGTTTCGATGTCGCCCAAAATGCAGCAACCCTTATCAGCCCCAACGCCGCCCAACTAAGCCTGGCAATCTCTGAACCGCCCGGTTTGCGCGATCGGATTGTCTTTTTCACGGATGCGCTGGTTTCGCGTCAATGCAGCACTTGCAGCGGGGATTACATGCTCTCCCTCGATAGCTTCGAGAACGCAGTTATTCGCCTCTATGGTCCTCACTCTGGCGGGCAGGTCTTTCAATACAATCTCTCGTCTTTCAGCTTTGAAGATCTCAATAGTTTCCTTGATGGAGCAACAGAACTCACCGCCGGTCAGAACCGCTCTGATTTGGAAGACGCCCTCATGCAGGCCGATTGGGTCGTCTTCTCTATGTTGGATGTTGATGAAACCCGGCCAGAATCCCTTGTCATTCATCGTCTCTTGGCAGAACGTCCCGATCTGACGAATCGGAAACAATTGGTCACTTTTGCATTCAATGCGCCTTATTATCTCGATGCAACCGACATCTCGAAAATGACCGCCTGCTACGGCCTCTACAGCAAAACCCCGGGCTTCGTGGATGTGGCCGCTCGCATTCTTTTCGGTGAGCTGACCCCGATTGGTGCATTGCCCGTGTCTGTTCCCGGCAGCGGATATGACCTTGACCAGGCCCTGTCTCCGGAACCCAGCCAGGTTATCCCCCTTCACCTGGATATGCCTGAATCCGAACAAGCCGAATCTGAAACTGAGGCAGTGGAGATATTACCTATGTTTGAGGAGGGCGATATCCTGCCCCTCGTCACCGGCGAAATCTATGATCGCAACCGGCATATTGTGCCGGATGGAACGCCAGTCCACTTCATTTTTTCAACAGGCGGAGAAGGCGGACTTGTGCAGCAGATCAACGCTGTCGCCAAAGACGGCGTCGCCCGCGCCACCTATCAGATCAAGTCAACAGGCTTGCTCCAGATTCAGGTCAACAGCGGCAGTGCCGGCACATCAGAGATTCTCCTCCTCGATATCTCTTCCGGCGGTGCGGTTGCCATCACGGCCATTGTTCCCACAGCGGTCAAGACCGAGTTATTTGAGCCAACCCCGCTTCCCAGCCTTACGCCTGAATTACGCATAACTCCCGAGATTGAAGAGCCGGCTTCACCGCAGTTCTTCAACTGGCTTGCCTCAATCCTCCTCATTTGGGGTATTTCCATTGGCATCTTCTTCCTGGGTCAAAGAATGCTCAGTGTTGTCTGGGGCCTGCGTTGGGGGCTGCTGGCGGCTGTCGGTGGCTTGTTGATGTATATCTATCTTTCTTTGGACTTTCCTGGCAGCCGCCTTCTCATGTCGTCAGGCATGGGGGGATTGCTGAGTGTAGTTACCCTCGGTGTTCTGGCAGGCTGGGCCGTTGGCTGGTTCTGGCAGCGTTATATCACCCGCCTTAAGTAGCTTTTCCCCATATCTTCATCAGATTTTTTGAATCCCGCTCACTGAGCTTGTCGAAGTGAGCTTGTCGAGGTGGGCTTGCCGAAGTGTACTCGGCAGCCGGGTACTGGTTGTGCAGCAATCGCCGGCAATTCTCAATATGATGAAAATACAGCAATAACGAACACATGAGTTTTGTAAGGAAGTATTTAGCAG
>JAIOTF010000321.1 GCA_021107195.1 Anaerolineaceae bacterium
ACGTCTTATTCTTCGATTTTCTCCACTACCGCCGCCTGCACGCAGCGCACAAAAGCCTCTGCCCGTTCACCCTTGAAGCTTGCCAGGATGGGCTGCGTTGCTTCCACTTCCCAATCCAACGCCTTGACTTCTTCATTCAACCAGCTCTGCGGCAGCACCCCCAGCGCCGTCGGGTCGTCGGCCACATATTGCCGCATTGCCTCCAGACTCGGCGCAAGCCGCATCTCCACGCTCTTCGGGATCGACCTCCCCAGAGTCGCTTCAAATGCTTTCTGTACATCATGCCCTGCCGGCAGCACATACACCGTCAACGGCTCGCCGTCCGGCCAGGCAGCATCTTTTCCCGCGAATCGTTCCTGCGCCTCTGCCAGTGTCAATCCGTTGGTCGGGTTGCTCGGGTACGCCACCAATACCAGACGATCCTCGCCCAGCAGGAAGACTTCCCCCGTCACCTCGCCCGGCTCGCCCCAATACAGGGTTACGTCCGGTGCATCTTCAGCGTTGACTACCAGCACGCTCAAAGGCGGGTCTTCCATTGCACACGTATTAAAAGCAGGCGCCAGCCAGCGCAGGGTCGGCGGATACGCCAGCGTCAAAACCTCCGGCGTGGGCTGTGACTCGGCATGTGGCAGCTCCGCCGGCTGGCAGGCTGCCAGCAGCAGGACAACCCCGCTCATCCACACCCACAAATGTAATTTAGAGGACATAGCTCAACACCAGGATCATGGCTGCCGCCACGGCACAGTAGATGGCAAAGCCTTTCAGTGAATGGTTTTGCAGATACTCCAGCAGCCAGCGGATCGAGAGATAGCCGACCACGCCCGCTGTGACGAATCCGACGGCCATCACTGGCAGAAAGTCGCTCAAACCAGGCATCTTCAGCAGCTTGTAGGCGCTGTACCCGCCTGCCGCCAACATCACCGGCACCGACATCAGGAACGAGAAGCTGGCCGCGTCGCCGCGTTTCAGGTCACGCGTCATCCCGCCTGCGATCGTTGACCCCGACCGCGATACCCCCGGGAACAGCGCCAGCACTTGTGCTGCACCGATCCATAATGCGTCCTTCCAGGTCAGTTCTTCCATTTCACGGTTGCGTTTGCCCAGCCATTCGGCCACCAGCAGCAGACCAGCCGTCAACAGCAGGAAGATTGCCGTTGCCCGTGCGCTTTGGAAAGCTGCCTCGATCACATCCTCCAGCAGCAGCCCCGCTGCTCCGGCAGGAATGGTCGCCAGCACCAGCAGCCAACCCAGGCGTGCCTGTTGTGTGGCAAAGGGTTCGCGTTCTGCCAGGCCTTTGAGCACGCCCCGCACGATCGCCGCCAGGTCCTGCCAGAAGTAGATGATCACCGCCACCAGCGTGCCCATCTGCACCAGTGTGTCAAATGGGAACACCTGCTCCGGGTTCAGTTCCCAGCCAAACAGGAAAGGCACCAGTACCAGATGCCCCGAACTGGAAATAGGCAGGAATTCAGTCAGACCCTGTACGATACCGAGGATAAATGCTTGAAAAATGGTCATTAATAATCTCTCTCTATTATTCTGTCATTGCGAGACCCCGCAGGGGTCCGTGGCAGTCGCCCTCACTGTCGTGGAGATTGCTTGCCTGCACTTGTCACCGCAGGTGCACACTTGCCCGCAGTGTCGGCGATAAAGTTGCCTCGCAAAGACACGCCTGAGTAGTTGCGATTATTGTGCGAATTTAGCAACAGGGCCTATTTTTTTGAAGACGCATTGTAGTTCGCCAGAAATTCAACTGCAAAATCCTGATACCTGCCGTCAATGATCGCTTGCCGTGCGTCGCGCATCAGCTCCAGCAGCATGGATAAATTATGGATCGAGATCAGCGTTCCCGCCAGCAGTTCCTTGGCCACGATCAAATGCCGCAGATACGCCCGGCTGAAATGCTGGCAGGTGTAACATCCGCAGGCCTCGTCAATCGGGCGCGCATCATGCGCATGGCTTGCGTTTTGCAGATTCATCCGCCCGGTGCGCGTCATCGCTGCCTTGTGGCGTGCCAGCCGTGTGGGCAGCACGCAGTCAAAGATGTCCACCCCCCGCAGCACGCTGTTGATCAGGTCTTCCGGCGAGCCAACCCCCATCAGGTAGCGCGGTTTATCCGCCGGCAGGATGGCATTCACCAGCTCCAGCATATCATTCATTTCATGCTTGGTCTCGCCCACTGAAAGCCCGCCGATGGCATGCCCGGGGAAACCCAGTGACGAGATGAATTTCGCCGATTCTTCGCGCAGTTCGGGAAACACGCCGCCCTGCACGATGCCGAACAACGCCTGCTCCGGCCGGGTCTTGGCTTGCAGGCAGCGCTCGGCCCAGCGGTGGGTGCGTTCCATCGCCTGCTTGCTGTATTCCCTGTCATACGGTTTGGCACACTCATCAAAAGCCATGATGATATCCGCCCCCAGCTTCTCCTGGATATCGATCGACTTTTCCGGCGTAAAGCGGTGTGTCGAGCCGTCAATATGGCTGCGGAAGGTCACCCCGTCCTCGTCAAGGCTGCGTAGTTCATTCAGCGAGAACACTTGAAACCCGCCTGAATCCGTCAGCATCGGATGCGGCCACTGCATGAATTCGTGCAGCCCGCCCATTTCGGCCACCAGCTCTGCTCCGGGGCGCAGATAAAGATGATAGGTGTTAGACAGCACCAGGTTGGCGCGCACCTCTTCCAGTTGGGCAGGGGTGATCCCCTTGACCGTCGCCTGTGTGCCCACCGGTGCAAAGATCGGGGTCAGGATATCCCCATGCGGGGTATGAAAAACACCGGCCCGGGCGTTCCCGTCCTGGGCGATGCATTCGTATGTAAACATGTTGTTTTGCGTCATCTTCAGTGTCCACCTGCCTGTGTGATTTGCTTTTGGATTATAACCGAAAAGCCTTCCTCATTCCTGAACCCTGCCTTTCGAAATCTTTTATCCCCGATTGCCTGTTCGCTGGAATTTCCTTGCCGTACCTGCCCCACATAGGATATACTCATCTCCATGCACACAGAAGCTCATTCAAGTTGGCTGGAAATTGATCTGGGGGCAATCCGCAATAATGTGCAGGAAATGCAGCGCATTACCCGCCGGCCGATCATGGCAGTCGTCAAGGCAAACGCATACGGACATGGTATCGAAGCAGTTGGCAAAGCCGTCGTTGAGGCTGGTGCAGCCTGGTGCGGCGTCGCCCGCATCGAAGAAGCCCTTGCCCTGCGCCATAGTGGAGTCACCTGCCCCATCCTTGATATGGGTTATACTCCGCCGCAGCGTATCCCTGATGCCATTGCTGCTGATATCTCCCTCACTGTGGATGACCCGGAGGTAGCTGTACAATATGCACAGACAGCCAGAGCAGCCGGCAAGCCCTTAAAATGCCATCTCAAGGTGGATACCGGCATGAGCCGCCTGGGCGTCTCTGTGCAGCACGCTGCTGAATTCATTCAATGGCTCCATGAACAGCCGGATTTGGTCCTGGAGGGTGTTTTCACCCATTTTGCCCGCGCCGATGAGCCCCAAGCTGTAACCACTGAAGGACAATTATCAAAATTCCAGCGATTGGTGGAAGAAATAGAAGCCGCTGGTCTCCGTCCCGAATGGGTGCATGCCGCTAATTCCGCCGCCGGGTTATATTTTCCCGAGGCGCGTTTTGATCTCGTGCGTTCTGGCATCGCTATCTATGGCTTGCAACCCTCTGATCAAGCTCCGCTGCCGGACACCTTCCGGCCTGCGCTGTCGATGAAGACTCGCATTACCCATATTCGCACCCTGCCTGCCGGGCAAGGCATCAGTTACGGTCATCGTTATCAGACCCGCAAGCCTGAGCGGGTTGGCAGCATCGCCATTGGCTATGCCGACGGCTTCCGCCGCTGGGACGGCAATCAGGTATTGTTACACGGCAAATCAGTCCCTGTTTTGGGAACAATTTGCATGGACCAATGTGTCATCAGTCTGGAAGATGTCCCCCAGGCAAAGGCTGGCGATGAAGTGGTCCTGATCGGCCATCAGGGGGCCGCGCACATTTCTGCCGAAATGCTCGCACAAGCCTGGGGCACGATCAATTATGAAGTGGTGTGCGGTATGGCATCACGTTTACCGAGGTTATATAACGACTGAACGGGCAACCGCAATCAGTCGATTCTGCCAGATAAATACCTGTATTGCAGCGCTGACCCGGCGCTGTCAGGTGTTTTGGCACTTTAGGGAGTGATAGAAATATGGATACACACGTAACAACCCGCTGGAAGATCGCCGAAGCGATCTCTGAAACTGCACAGCAGGAGCTCGCTGCCTACCCGAAGGTCTTGCAGCAATTGCTCTTCAATCGTGGTGTCAAAACCGCCGAAGCCGCTGAAGTCTATCTGGACGGCGCCGGTTCTCGTTATGATCCTTTTGGCCTCAAGAACATGGCAGATGCTGTTGGCCGCATTCTTTTTGCCATTGATAATGAAGAATCCATCGTTATTTATGGCGACTACGATGCCGACGGGGTCACCGCCACTGCCTTGCTCACCCAGGTTTTGCGGAATCTGGGGGCAAATGTTCGTCCCTATATCCCCAATCGTTTTGAAGAAGGTTATGGCCTCAACATGCAGGCCCTTGACCGCCTTCACGATCAGGGTGTCAATCTCGTCATCACCGTTGACTGCGGTATCCGCTCGCTGGATGAGATCACCCATGCCTACGAAATTGGTCTGGAGATGATCGTCAGCGACCACCACGAACCGGCAGCCCACCTGTCCGATCATGCGATTGTTGTCTGTCCCAAGCAGGAAGGGGATACTTATCCGGAGAAGAACCTCGCCGGAGTCGGTGTGGCGTTCAAGATCGCCGAAGCTCTGGTAAGCCAGCGACCGCTGGTTGCCTGTCATCTCGATGATGTTCTCGATCTGGTCGCGGTTGGCACAGTCGCTGATCTCGTTCCCCTCACAGGAGAGAACCGCTCACTCGTTCAGGCCGGGTTAGAAACCCTTCGCAGTGGCCGCCGTCAGGGCCTTTTTTCTTTGATGCAGGCCGCGCGTGTAGATGTGCAGCATGCCAATGCCGGAAGCATTGGCTTTGGCATCGGGCCGCGCATCAATGCTGCTGGCCGTCTCGACCAGGCCAATCCCGCCCTCGACCTGCTCCTCTCAGACGATTTGCTGCAATCTGGCCTTTTGGCTCAGCAGCTTGACGACTTGAACCAGGAGCGCAAAAATATCACCCAAAGCATCCAGGAAGAAGCAGAGAAGCAAGCCAAAGAAGATGGCGATGATTTTCTCTTGTTCGCGGCCCACCCGGATTTCAAGGAAGGCGTGGTTGGGCTGGCTGCCTCGCGCCTCACCGAGTCGTATTACCGTCCCGCTGTGGTTGGGCATTACGGGGAAGAAACAACGCGCGCCTCTTGCCGCAGTATTCCCGAGTTCCATATCACCAGGGCTTTGGATGAATGCGCCGATCTGCTCGTGCGGCATGGCGGCCATGCTATGGCAGCCGGTTTTACTGTCCGCAATGAAGATCTGGATGAATTGATGGGGCGCTTGAAAGCCATTGCCCGCCGGGAATTGGAGGGTCAGGAATTAAGCCCTGAATTTAAAGCTGATATGGAGCTGGCTTTACACGAACTCCACCCGCAGATCCTGCACAGCATCGCTCAACTGGAGCCTACCGGTCAAAAAAATTCCTCGGCCCGTTTCGTTTCCCGCAGCCTGCGTGTTACAAGACGCCGCCAGGTAGGCCAGGATCGCCGCCACTTAAAATTGACCGTTACAGATGGGCAGGTCGTTTTTGACGCCATCGCCTTTCGCCAGGGACATTGGTACGACCAACTGCCTGAATTCATCGATCTCCTCTATAGCTACGAGACCAATGAATTTAATGGACGCGTTACCCTCCAATTAAACGTCAAGGACATCAAACCTTCGGTGGTTGAAGTTGACTGATCCATCAAACCTGGTATTAAATCATCACCCGCCAGATCAATCCGGCGCGATGATCTGATTCAGTATCGCATCAGCTTGCCGAAGACAAAGTATTCTATTGAGGTTCACTTAAGCTGGGTAGCTTTTAGACCTGTGATTGGAAAGAATCCAGGTAAAAAATACTTCCCCCGTAGGGGCGGATGGCGTCCAACAGAACCTTGGATACTATCCGCCCGAGCTGCATGTCAATTAAAGCCAATGCCTTGTCTAATGGCACTTGTCGTTTATTAACCTATTTATCTGAAGATCAACAATCCCTTTCCAGGAAAACAGAATCGCACTCTCCATCAAAACACAAAAACCTCTACGCTGTACAGCGTAGGGATAGGATGTTTTGGCAGATGCAAGCCCGCCATACTGTTTTGCACAGAGTGGGTTTGTCCTGTATTAAAGGACTTTCTTTTTAGCTAATCCGTGAATCGGTATTTGATCAGCGTCCAGATCGCCTCCAGACCATCTCGCAGACCGATCTTCTTCCCCTCAGAAAATCCCCGCGGGTCATAATGGATCGGCACTTCCAGGATACGGATTCCCCGCTTCAGAAACTTTGACGTGATTTCAGGCTCCAGCTCAAAACGGCGCGAACGCAGGGGAATGTCACCCATCAGCTCGCGTTTGAAAGCCTTGTAACAAGTCTCCATGTCGGTCAGTTTCTGGTTATACAGCAGGTTGGTGATGAAGGTCAAAGTTTTGTTGCCCACCTTGCTCCAGAAGAGGAATTCAGAAGCAACATCCCCCATGAACCGCGAACCGTACACTACCTGGCTGCGGCCTTCTTCGATGGGTTGCAGCAAAAGAGGATAATCGTTGGGATCGTATTCCAGGTCAGCATCCTGGATGATGATCACATCACCCGTTGCGCTTTTGATGCCAGTGCGCACCGCGGCACCTTTGCCGCTGTTCTTCTCGTGCAGGATCACCTTTACCCTGCCTTTGCCATCCAGGCCTTTTAGCGCTTCACGCGTGCCGTCTGTTGATCCATCATCGACGATGATGATCTCCGTCACCACTGGAACGTTTTCAACCCGTTGTAAAATTTCGTGGATCGTATCGAGTTCATTATAGACAGGCATGATCACAGAAACATTCATATCGGGATTATAAAGTACCAGAACCTACTTCGCAAGGAAAAACTCTACTTCAGCAATTTTCAATACGCTGAAACAACGCTGTCGTAGGTTCGACTTCAGTCGTTAAGTGTTTGAAATGAACGATTAAAATCATCACTACAAAGCTAAACCGGGAATTGCTGACTCTACTCCCTGCTAATTTGTGATTTTGACATTGAAATGCCTGATATTTGGGTCATACCCCTGCGGGGATGCTTCTCGCGCTCCCCTTGCGGGTGGCGGTGACAGACGTTGAACCTGGCCCCCTTTGCTTTGCTTCGGGGATGCTCCGCAATGATCCCCCAGCACCCAGTTCAGCACATCCCCAGTCCCTGAAACCGTCCGCACTGCAATCGTCGTGCTGCCCATTGTGTAGAACTTCTTCACCGTGCCGGTGATCGTATCTGTTGGTGTAGCTGTGGCTGTGCTGTCCGTGACAATGATCGCATCCAGGTCGTTGATCAATCCGCTGGCGTGCACCAGGCGCACTTCATGGATACCGGCCGTCAATTCATCGCTGTCCCACTGTCTCTGCCAGGTCAGGGCTGCGGAGTACTGGTTGATCGTATCCGCCAGAGTCCCATCGATGTATACTTCCATATTGCCGCAATTTCTACGCCCAGTTCCGCAGGTGGATGAAGGAGAACAGCTACAGCGCCTCGACGATCAATATCTACAGCGTGGCGGCACGGCAGGCGATCGGCTATCTGCGCCTGCCCTACTGGAAGATCAACCCGGAGGACGACTTGCAGCGCTTCTGGACTTACCTTCAGGACCGGGGACTCACGCCCAGCTCTTTGGAAGGCTACCGGAAGGGGCTGAGCTGCTTCAGGGATTACCTTTACCTGCGCCGGAGAAAGAAACGCCCGCC
This sequence comes from Anaerolineaceae bacterium, assembly GCA_021107195.1. Taxonomy (GTDB): domain Bacteria; phylum Chloroflexota; class Anaerolineae; order Anaerolineales; family Anaerolineaceae; genus SMBSF63. The sequence continues at coordinate 7,931 of JAIOTF010000321.1, forward strand.
GAAGCAGATCAATTGGGATTACTACCTGAGCGGCCTGCCGGACTGGATCGAGGAGCATGTACGCGCCTACCACAGGCTTTCTACCCGCGGTTGGCCTCCCGACCAGGTTTTCAGGAGCAGCACTTGCCTGCTATCTCCCCTGACCCAGGTGCTGCGTTTCATGCATGCCCGCGAGCCGCTGGACAACCTGGAGCAGATCACACCGGAGCGTTGGTTCGAGCGACTGGATGAGCGCCTGCGTGAGGGGCGGGCGGTGGACACCGTGAACGGGGAACTGGTTTTGCTGTGTTCGTTCCTGCGTTTCATGAAAGCAGGCGGCTACCCCATCTGCGAGCGCATGCTGCTTATACCCACGCTGCCCAAACCCAAACGCATACCCAAAGACATCCCGCCTGAGCAGTTGCGTATCCTGTTCAATGAGATCCAGCAGGAGGCCTGTTCAGAACACAAGGGCAAGTCGCGCTGCGGGCGCATGGATGCGGCATGGTTCCTGCTGATGTTGTTCAGCGGGATGCGTACAGGGGAGATCCGGCGGCTGAAAAGGGCGGATATTGACTGGGAACGGCGTCAGATCCGTGTTGAGCAGTCCAAAGGACTGAAAGACAGGATGGTTTTCATGGCGGACATCACCATGAACGCAATGAAGAGCTATCTGGCCGTGCG
>JAIOTF010000382.1 GCA_021107195.1 Anaerolineaceae bacterium
CTGTATATTACGGTTACTTCAACTGAGGTTAATGCAGACCTTTCTGTTGCAATGGATTGCAGGGTATCACGGCAGTTAACCGTGGAGTCTTGCTTAATCTTCAACTAAACCACGAATTCTCGCTAATCTTAGCGAAAATTAACGTAGATTGGCGGTTAAAAATCAAACCACGTTTAAGTACCGTCCTACCGATTGCAGTTTCTCTTCAGGAAAGTTATACTTAATGCCAGATGAGGTGATACATGCTGCCTATCAAGGATGATATCCGTGCCAAATCTTTCCCGCTGGCGACCTGGTTGTTGATTGCGGCCAATGCCCTGGTGTTCTTTTTCACGCTGGGGCTATCATTGGATTCACAGGAAGTATTTGTGATGAGTTTTGGGCTGGTGCCGGCCGAGTTGAGCCTTGCGCAGCCGGCCCGTTTCCTGTCATTTTTCACTCACATGTTCATGCATGCCGGCTGGGCTCATTTTTTTGGCAATGTGTGGACATTATTTATTTTTGGTGACAATGTTGAAGACCGCATGGGCTCGGGTATTTTTCTGATGTTTTACATTTTAGGCGGGCTGGCGGCTGCGGTGCTGCAAACCTTCCTGATGCAGGATAGCAGCATCCCGTTGATTGGCGCCAGCGGAGCGATTGCCGCCGTGATGGGGGCGTATTTTGCCTATTACCCGCGGGCGCGGGTGATGACCCTGGTGCCATTGCCCTTTTTGGGCTGGTTTGTGAACCTGCCGGCTGTGGTTTATTTGGGCTTTTGGTTCTTGCTCCAGGTGTTTTCCGGAGTGACGGATATATCTTCAGGCGCGATGGCCACGGGGGGCGTGGCGTGGTGGGCGCATATCGGCGGGTTTGTGTTTGGTTTGATCCTTGCCCGCCCATTGGCCCGCCGTAAAGCGCGCTGGTATCCGGATGAATATCAACCCTGGTAGGTTGAGGAGGGAGCAGTCAATAGAGTAGAAATCTGTTTCCGGTGTCATTGCGAGCGAAGGCGGAGCCGGAGTGCGGCCGCGGAGCGTCCAAGCCAGAGTGGGAGATCGCCGTGCCGGATCATTATCCTCCGCGCGATGACAATCAGGGATAATTCTACAAAATTTGACAGCTCTTTGTTGAGGAGGATGGTATATGACGTTTCTTAATCTGTTGTGGCTGGTGCTGCTGATCGCTGCTTTGACGCCAGTCATCCGCCAGAAGATGATCGAGGCGACCCGGGCGCGCCTGATGCGCGACCTGGGTGAGACGCGCGGGACGCGGGTGATCCCTTTGATCCACCGGCAGGAAGAGATGCGCATTTTGGGCTTCCCGGTAATGCGGCGTTTTGAAGTTGAAGATTCAGAGGAGGTGCTGCGCGCCATTCGGATGACGGATGATGCTCAGCCGATTGATGTCATCCTGCATTTGCCGTGCGGATTATCACTGGCCCTGGAGCAGGTCGCCATGGCGCTTTCGCAGCATCCGGCCAATGTGACGGTTATTATTCCGCACTATGCCATGTCGGGCGGTGCGCTGGTTGCGCTGGCCGCCGATCAGGTCTTGATGGACGCCCAGGCTGTGTTGGGGCCGCTTTCGCCGTTGGTGGGCGGATTTCCGGCGGCATCGGTGCTGCACGCGCTGGAGACGGCAGGAGCAGAGAACGCGGCGGATGAAACCGTGATCCTGGCGGACGTGGCGCGCAAGACGCAGGCGCAGGTCAGGCAAGTCATCCAGCGCGTGGCACATAGTCACCATACGACGGAGATGGCGGAAAAGCTGGCTGAACAGTTGACCGCTGCCGAGTGGATGCCCGGCTGCCCGATCTTTGTTGACCAGGCTCAGGAGATGGGGCTTAAGATTGAGAAGAGCATCCCGGAAGAGGTGTATCATCTGATGAATTTGTATCCGCAATCGCTGCCGCAGCGGCCCTCGGCTGGAGAAACTTCCTGACAGTCTGCGGAAAAATCTGATATGATTTCCTGTGGAGATATTGAACGATAAGAGTATGGTTGGGCGATCTCCATCGCCTATGGCGGCCACGACGCCCCTACTGGGGCAATGGCAGATAAAACGGGTACGTTTTGATATGAATCTACTATCGCCCGGATAGATGTTGGGATAGATGGACAGGAGGTTGAAATGACAGAAGGGTCTGTTACGAAAGTGGATGTGAACACCGGCAGTCTGGAATCGCTGGTGGCGATCTCTGGTATTGGTCAGGGGCTGGCGGAACGCATCATCGCCGCCCGGCCGTATGGCACTGTAGGAGACTTGGCCCGCGTGCAGGGCATCAGCGCTAGGATGGCAGAGCGCTGGGAGCCTTTGCTTGAAGCTGCCGCAGATGACGAGGTACTATCTGTGCTGGAAGCGGAAGTGCTTAACGCCTCTGGAGAAGTGGAAGAAGTGCTGCCGGAAGAGATGCTCGAAGAGGCGATTGAGATAGAGGATGAGACGGCGGTAGAATCGGTTGAGGCGGTTGAACTTGAAGATGACGCTGTTCAGGCGGACGAAGAGAATGAATTGCCGCCGGTGATCGAAATGTCTGAGGATGATCTTATCCCCGAGTCACTGCCGGAAGAGATGGACGAATCCGAACCGGTAAAAGCGGAGGAAGAATCCCGACCAGAAAAAAAGAAGAAGGTAAAGGAAGCTAAACCCGCTTCCGGCGGCAAGCCGCTGCTGCGCGGCGATGCGTTCGTCCTGGGCGGCGTGATTGGTGTACTGTCGGTCTTTTTGGCTGTTGTGCTGACCCTGGGCATTTTGGCCCTGGTCAATGGCGGCCTGGATTATGTTTCTCCTGGACAGTTGAACCGTATGCAGCGTCAGGTGGAAACGATTGAAAGCGGGATTGGCGTTCTCACGCAGGATATCGAAGGACTGACCACCCGCCTGGATTCGATGGATACGCTGGGTGGACGGGTAACTGACCTTGAAAGCGCGGCTGAAAACCTTTCCAAAGACATGGCGGAACTGCAAAGCAAGTTAGGCGGCCTGGAACAGACTGTGGATGAGCTTAACGGGCAGATGGAATCGTTGACGCAGAAATACGGCATTTTTGAGGGCTTTTTGGGCGGCATGCAAGGGCTGTTGAATGAATTGCTGCCAGAAAATGTTACGCCGGCCGGTGAATGAGGAGGCTGAGATGACGATGAATGAATCGGATAATGCGGGGGGCGGAAAATTCAGCAGAGCCTTGCTGGGTTTGCTGCGTTTCATTTTGGTTGTGGCGGTTGGCGCTATGCTTGGCGTGGCCGGAATATTTTGTGCGCAGTATGTTTACCGGCAAGCCACAGCCCCGGCGAAGGCCAATGCACGGCGGCTTGATGGCATGGAAACCCAGCAGGCCAGCGTACATGGGCAGCTTGATGAACGCATGGCGGATTTCAATGAGCGTCTGGCGGCACTGGAGGCTCAGGCGGACGTAGCCCGCAACGATGTGGCCGGTGTGCAAGCCAGCCAGCAAGCGTTGGAGGATTTTGTCCAGCAGCTCGACGAGAACCTGGGCGGGCTGGGCAAACTGGAAGCAGAACTGGAGGCCGAACTGGCTGACCTGCGTTCTGAAATGGACATTGTACACACGCGGGTGGCCAGGGTGACGTTTACCCCGACCGCGGCTCCGGCGATGGATGATCTTGAGACCCTGGCGCGGGAAGTCAAGCTGCTGAAAGCACTGGAACTGCTCAGCCGCAGCCGGCTGCATTTCCTCAGTGCCGATTACGGCCTGGCAGAGAAGGATATACAGAATGCGTACCGTGTGCTGGTGGATGTACAGGTTGCCGGACTGGCGCCAAAAACGGAGATGTATGATGAAATTCTGAGCCGCTTAAAGCAGACGGGGCGTCATTTGCCGGCTTCCCCGAGGATCGCCCAAAACGATCTTGAAACCGCATGGGACCTGCTCGTGGAAATCCTGACCAACCCGATTGAAGAGCAAGAGACGATAACACCGACTCCGCTGCCGTCCCTCGGTACGGGTACTTTATATCCTACACCAAATACATGGACGCCGACTCCGCTGAAGAGCCCGGTCTCTACCGCAACGCCTACGCCAACACCAACCCCGTGGGTGACCCCCACGCCATCCGCAACCTAACAAAGATGATCAGGAGGCAATATGACCCCAATTCCGGAAATACCCACCCCCGAAGAAGAACAGACCGAACAATCCCCGGAAGAACAAATTCCAGCCGAGATTGAAGCAGCGCTGCCCGCAGAAGAAGCGGCGTCTGAAGCAGTTGAGACGGAAGAAGCTGAACAGCCCGAAGCTGCCGAAGCAGCAGAGGAAGATCAGACCGTGACGGAGGATATCCCTGCCGAACCCGTCGCATCCGAAGAGGAAACTCCCCCGGAACCACCGAGCCGGATGCAGGTGCTGCTGCGCAAGATTGGCATTTGGACATTGATCACCCTGGTTGTTTTTCTGGTGTGCGGGCTGCTGGCCTATTTCCAGATCTATCGTCCGGTGCAGCAGAATGTGGCCCTTCTGGAAGGGCAATTGACTGCCGCCGAAACTGAACTGTCCGCCGCCAAAGATGAGCTGGCTGTGGCAGAGGAACGATATGCAGATTCACAGACCGAGCTGGAGATTGCTAACGCACGCGTTGCTTTACATCAGACCTTGAATGGGATCACCGCTGCGCAGGCAGCGCTGGAAAAGAAGAACGGGCAGGATGCATTGAAGGCCCTGAAAGAAGCCCAGACGGCGTTGAATGAGATGCTGCCGGTGGTGAAACAGGATGCGCCGGAAGCGGCGGATCAGATGGATACCCGCCTCAAGGCGGCGATATCATCCCTGAGCGGCGATTTTAAGACGACCAAGGCCGATCTTGAAACGTTGAGCGCCTTGCTCTTGCAGCAGGACAAGATCTTCCTGGGAGAATAGGAAGATCGAATCATTACAGTATTGATGAATCAAATCGCCACTTATGCTCAGTGAGCGGTTTGTGAAATGGAGCCCTCTCCCCAACCCCTCTCCC
>JAIOTF010000206.1 GCA_021107195.1 Anaerolineaceae bacterium
AACTCCGATTTACTCCCGGAGCTTTTTCAGTTAGCGGAAACTAAAGAATCACACTTACCTCATAAGGCCCGTCAGGTGCATTTACCCGGACAATATCTCCGACCTTACACCCCATCAATGCCGCACCAAAAGGAGATTCATATGAAATACGACCTTTCAAAGGATCTGCTTCCGCCGGGCCAACCACGAGATAGGTTTCAGATTCGCCACCTTCCTCCTTTACAGTAACCCTGCCGCCAATATCAACACTGTCCAATTTTTGGGGATGCTCATCCAAAATAAGTGCAGATGCAAGCATGATTTCCAACTTCCTGATCCTTGCCTCCACCATCCCCTGCTCATCTTTGGCTGCGTCATATTCTGCCGTATCATCATCATCGCTGCCATCCACAGCCTGGCTTAATCGCAATGCTACTTCAGGGCGGCGAACATTGACCAACCAATCCAACTCTTCCTGAAACCTGTGATACCCCTCAAGGGTGAGAAATGTAGCTGCCATTTTTTACCTCTCATTGATTATTGTTAACGGAGAATAAAAAAGATGTCCTTTTAGATAATTTTCTTCCCCGTATATTTACTCAAAGGTACTTAAGTTTACAACCTCTGAATGTGATTTTTGTATAAATCGTGTGTAAAAGAACGAAAATTTCATAAATAATTGTGCAATTTCTTATACATTATTTTACGTTTCAAAAGAAAGTTCTTTCTTCCCTGATATAATCGCCTGAACGAATTGGCGATGGGCGATTTGAAAACTACACAAACCCATCCCATTGCCCCAGTTGTAAGATATGCCACAATCGAACACCTTAATAGATTTCTACACAAATAGAAATGAAACGAATGAAGCCTAATATCCTGATTTTTCTTGTTCTGGCCTTTTCTTTAGCGGCCTGCCAGTCAACAGCGGCGCCTGCGGTCTCTGCGCCCCCACTTCGGGACGATCCGGCGGAACAGATCATCTCCGACCTCGAGGAGTATATCCCCACCCGCATGCAGCAAAGCGATATTCCCGGGCTGACCATTGCACTCCTCCAGGACCATACCATCATCTGGACAGAAGGCTTTGGTGTCTCCAATCAGCTCACCGGCCAGCCCATGCAGGCAGACGCCGTCTTTGAAGTAGCATCTCTTAGCAAAGTCATGGCTGCCTATACCGCCCTGCAAATGACAGGCGACGGGCAGCTCTCGCTGGAAGAACCTGTCTATCCTTACCTCCCGCAGTCGTGGATGCCCGGTACACGCTTTGATTCATCCGTTACACTCCATCACTTGCTCACCCACACTGCTGGCATTTTCAATCGGGATGAAGAACCAACCCCTCCTGGCGAGAGTTTCTATTACACCGGCTACGGCTATGCACGCGTGCAGCGTATGATGGAAAATAAATCCGGGCAATCTCTCGAAAAGCTTGCTCAGGAATATACTTTTGCCCCCCTCGAAATGACCTCCACCAGTTACAACAGTCCCACAGCTCTCGCTCCCCGATTATCCAACGGCCATGTGCGGGCCAGTTATGCCCTCGTTCGTTTCCTCGTACCAGCTACAGCGATCTTCATCGCTATGATAATCACGGCGGTATTGCTCCTCCGCTTGTGGAAGAAAAAATGGATCTGTCCCCCTGTCATCTGGGTACTGGCAGCCGCAGGTGCCACAACAACGGCCTTGCTTGGATTATGGTACCTTTATCACTGGTCGATTCCCAAAATGGGACGACTGATGATGATATGTGCCCTGTGTTTTGAAGCCTTGCTTGCCTTGCTGCTTTGGGCTGGCCTCAAGGCACGAAAACACTTGCCCCCCGCCTGGCAGACCATCCCCCGAAAGTGGCTCTCCTTCGCCGGCTTCACCTTGCTGCCCATTGCACTTCTAATCGGTTTTGCCGGCCTGATCACCATTCCCACGCCCAAAGGGCCTGCACGGTATCCCAGTGCCGCCGGATCCATGTGGTCCAATGCTTCTGATCTGTCCACATTGATGATTGAGCTCAGCCAACCGCAGCATTTGCCAGAAGATATTGCCTGTCAAATGTGTACGCCCCAAATCCATGTCAACCCGGATATCTCCTGGGGGCTGGGCATCGGCATCCAGCACAGCGAGAATGGCGATTCGCTCTGGCATACTGGTGTCCATTTTGACTTCACCACCCTGGCAGTGATCTATCCACAAACAGGCAATGGCGTTGTCATATTGGCCAACACAAACCATGATGAGGCCGCTTTACGGGACATTGCCCGGCTTGCCCTGGGTGGCAAAACAGCCTGGGAAATTCCTCGCGAGGCTCAGCCTTCCACATTCATGCCGGAAGGCAGTTTTCCCAAATAAATGCACAATAATACTCCCTGCAAACCGGTCACTTCGACAAGCTCAGTGACCGGTTTCATAACAAACAACATCACCGCTGAGTAATGAAAGCTCAGCGGTGATGTTAAATTCTGCGTTTTTCTATGCTTCCTGATGCAGCTTGAGGAGTTCCTGGCGTCTCTCCGCCATCAACTCCCGCACCCGGGCCGCGTCTTTGGGATAGGTAAAGTAGAACAATGTAAATACAATTGTGCAGATCAACCACGGAAAGGGGATCGTCCAAACCAACGCCCTGGTAAGACCCAGGTTATCGGCCAAAGCACCGGCGATCACGCCTGCAAAAGCGGAAAGCCCCCCTTCGATGAAATTGACGACCGCATACGCACTGGAACGCATTTCCGGCGGCACAACTGCCTGCATCATTGGCTCTTTGGCTCCCCGGCCGGGCCACCCAATCAGCAGTGCAGTGAGTGATGTCCAGCCCAACAAAGCCCCAAATGACATCGCATGCGCCCGGGTCAAAATGAAATACATCAACGGAACCCCGGTAAATACCGAGAACTGACCAATCACAGTGCGCCCGTAGTTTGGGCTGATCTTCTCAGCCCAATCGCCGATCACGCCCCCTACAAAATTGGAGATCGCCGCCCCCACGACGACAGCAGCAAACACCAGCGGGGCACTCCCCTTCGGATCGCTAAAACTGATTCCGTTAATAAAGCCGAGTTCGCTCACCATCCAGTTGATAAAGTAGAAGCCCATCACAACCCACGGCATCGTACCGGTGATCCCTTGCAGGATTGCGGCCCAAATCGTTGGAATCCGCAGCGTGCTGAAGACATCCTTCCACTTGATTAAATACCGCTCTTCATCCTCGTGTGTTACTAAGCCCGCCAGCTCCGGCTCTGCGGCACCGCGCGGCGGCTCTTCCACCAACCACCAGATGATGAGACCGGAAAGGATGCTGAATAGCCCCAGGCCGACAAATCCCCAGCGCCACAATTCCGGTGTCGCCACAAACCCCAAAGCCAGCACACCAACCACTGTGCCCATCAGCCCCACAAAACCGATCACTCCCAGAGCTTTTCCACGCTTCTCCTGCGGGAAATGGTCCCCCAGCAAGGAGAACGTCGCCGGCATCAAACACCCCAGCCCCAGGCCCGAGATAGCGCGAATGATCAATACTCCATTGAAGCTGGGCATCAAACCCACCACGATCGTCCACACACCCCAAATGCCCGTGCCAAAGACCAACACCTTCTTGCGGGAATATTTATCGGCAGCATATCCCCAAAACGGAGCACTGATCGTCTGTGTGATGTTGCGCAGGGTTGTCATCAACCCCAGCATGCCAAAACTCACCCCCCACACATTCTGAATGATAGGAGACAACACGCCCATCGCCTGTGCCTCTCCCTGGTCAATCAAATACCCCAAACCCAAGGCAAACAAGGTTTGTCCCGATTTTTTACCTGGCTTTTTCGCTGGCATATACATCCCTCCCATGAGTGATGGATAAATTGTCTTTTGCAAAACTGGATCAATACCCAATTGTAGAGCAGCGTATTCGATATGTCCAGCGAAAACAAATATGCAATTCATCACATTTACCAATTCTTTATTGCTATGTCGCTATATCATTACGAGTGATATACCATTCTAAAGTATCATCTCAAAAAATAGGGGGAGGCAAAAAGAAGCGAACCCTTTTAATTTTTGTGAAAAGCAAGTAAACTAGAGCCATGATGTTAGACAACCTTGACCTGAACGCCATACAAGACGAAAACGGCTAACGACAATTAGAATACGCAGTCCATTTCTAATTGTCGTTGACAGGAATTAACCATTAAAACCGTGCAAAATGCCTGCGGTACTCCTCAAGTTTCTGTAACACGAACATTTACGACCGAGTAGACATCCTGCTCTTTTC
>JAIOTF010000390.1 GCA_021107195.1 Anaerolineaceae bacterium
CTTCCCCATGGGCAAACTCGACCGCATGATCTCAAAAGATTTGCAAGGAGAATAAATCCTTTTTTGATAGCGTAAAAGTATTCCTTCTTTTCCACCAACCTTTAAAATCCACATAGTACTATGTTTATCCCCTTGTCGCTTCGCGACATCCCCCTTTAGCAAGGGGGACAAAAGGCAATCAATTAATCACACTGATATGCGAAAGATAGTAAATTCTCTGTATTTGAATCAAGCAATCCTTGCTCCAATTTCGACCAAGCCCCCCTTGCAAAAGGGGGGAAGCTGCAGAGCAACGGGGGGATTTCCCCAGTATCAAGTATTCCCAACCTGATTTATTGGCAAACTGTTTACCAAGATTGACAACCCACCAGTAAAGTATTAACCAATTTATCCGCCTCCTTATTGCATTTCCCTCCCAATCCCGTTAATATAAATACATGACAAAGAAACCCTACCAGGCAGAACGAGAGAATATGATCCACTGGCAGCTCATCCGCCGCGGGATCGTGAACCAGCGACTGCTGGACGTGATGGAGAAAATCCCGCGGCATGCGTTCGTGCCGCCCGACTGCCGCAAACACGCCTATGAAGACCGTCCCCTGCCAATCGGCGACGGGCAAACTATCTCGCAGCCGTATATTGTGGGTTTGATGACGAATTTGCTTGATCTGCAAGGGGATGAAACGGTGCTGGAAATAGGCACCGGCTCTGGGTATCAGGCTGCCATTCTGGCATACCTGACAAAGACGGTACATACAGTTGAGCGCAATCTCTCTCTGGCGCGACAGGCACAAACCACCCTGCACCAGTTAAGCATCGCTAATGTCGCCTTCCACACAGGCGACGGGTCTTTGGGCTGGCCGGATGCCGCGCCTTACCAGGCGATCATCGTTACCGCGGCGGCCCCTGAAGTACCAAACCCCCTGCTGCTGCAGCTTGCTGATGGCGGGCGGCTGGTGATCCCGGTGGGCGCACGTTACCGGCAGAACCTGGAATTGTGGGAAAAGAAGGGGGAAAACTTTCAACATCGCAGCATCTTGCCTGTGGCTTTCGTACCGTTGGTGGGGGAACAAGGCTGGCCAGAAGACAAATGGTTTTAAGAAAAATTCCTTTAACCGCCCGCTTCGGCAAGCTCAGTATGCGCGGAAGAATACCTGAACATATAAAAAACTCCCGCAGAGTCTAAGACCTGCGGGTGAAATTATTTAAATCAGGGAACAAGAGCGAAAGATCAAATCTCGCTAGTCGTCACCAGGATATGCGGGGAACGGCGTGTTTTTCCATACAAATAAGTGCGTACGGTTTTGATCACCGCCCGATGAATATTCGCAGGCTTCTCATCCATTGCCTGGGAAACAAGTATAACAACTTCTTCCAACATTTCGCCGACCTCACTATCGAGAATAAAACCGCGACTGATGACCGCTGGCGGGGCGATCAAACGCTGGCTGTATTTGTTCAAGACAAGATGAACGGCCAGAACCCCGTCCTGCGCCAGGTCTTCGCGCTCATGCATTACCTCTGGGCCGACATCACCGACTCCGGAACCATCTACAAAGACATAGGAAATAGGAATGCGCTCTGCGAATTGCATTTCACCATTTTCAAATTCCATGATCTGGCCATTTTCAATAACCGCAATGTTTTCTGTTGGCACCCCAACCTGGGCAGCAAGTTTAGCGTGTTGACGTAAATGACGAATTTCGCCATGGATGGGAATGAAATATTTGGGCCGCACTAAGTTGAGGAGCAATTTCAGCTCTTCCTGTGCAGGATGGCCGGAGACGTGCACCGGTGCCAGACCTTCATAAATGACATTGGCGCCGCGCTTGAAGAGTTTGTTGATCGTACGATACACGGCTTCTTCATTGCCGGGGATAGCCTGCGAGGAAAGCACAACCGTATCTTTGGGCTTGATATCAAAGCGGCGGTTCGTGCCCATTGCCAGCCGTCCCATAATCGAGCGAGGTTCGCCCTGCGAGCCGGTGCACATCAATACCACTTCATTATCCGGCAGCTTGAGTGCCTCGTCACTATTGACGAGAACATCATCAGGAATATTCAGATAACCCAATTCCTGCGCCATTTTGGCGTTGTCCACCATGCTCGTTCCGAAAAATGCCATCTTTCGGCCATGGGCTTGGGCGGCGTTCGCCACCTGCTGCATACGTGAGATCAGAGATGCAAAGCTGGCCACAATGATGCGCCCTTCGGCGTCATTGAACACCTTCTCAAATGCCTGATCGACAACCCGCTCGGAAGGCGTCCAGCCAGAGTCGACAGCGTTGGTCGAATCAGAGAGCAAGGCCATCACGCCGCGCTGGCTGAACTCACCCAGCTTGGCAACATCGGTCGGCCAGTTGTCCACCGGGGTCTGGTCAAATTTAAAATCGCCCGTATGCACCACCAAACCTGCAGGAGTCTGAATACCCAATCCAACCGCATCCGGAATGGAATGTGCCACGTGGAAGAACTCCACCTGGAAGGGACCAATATGGACAGTTTCGCCAGCCTGCACGGTGCGCAGGTCAGCATCCTTGATCCCGCCACGCCGCGCCAGCTTGACCTCAAGCAAACCGCGGGTCAGCGGTGTGGCGTAAATCGGCGCCTGAATTTCCTTTAAGAGGTGGTGAACGGCACCAATATGGTCTTCATGACCATGGGTGATGACAATACCTTTGATTTTGTCAGCTCGGGATTTCAAATACTCAAAATCCGGGATGATATAGTCCACCCCCAACATATCATTTTCCGGGAACATTAAACCCGTGTCAACAATCATGTACGAATCGTTATATTCGTACACCATCATATTGCGGCCAACCTCTCCCAGCCCCCCCAGGGGGAGAATCCGCAAAGTTTTCTTCTTCATTCTTATTTAAACCTCAATACTTTACTTATTTCAAAAAATTAAGACCTGTCAGAAAGAACATCGGCATGCCAGTCCTCCCTCGGTCATCGATTCACAAAAAACATGCCCCGCCAATACATACGGCCGGGGCAATGCACATCGTCCATCATACTGCGTTGTTGGAAAAACGTACTGATCAAAAACAAACCTTCGGCCGGAAATCCGGCTTTTACACTTGAACCAAACTATCTTACCATACATAGAACAATTTGTCAAAAACAAACCCGAAAAATGTTTGCAGACTTATTCACAGGAATGGTTTTCTCAAAGGCGCGCACGCACCCATCTTCTGGAGAGTGTATTTTCACACCTCACAAATAAGACAAATTCACTATCACTCTAGCTCGACGCGCAGCGACTGGATCACGGCATCCAAAACTTCCAACTGCGGCTCATACCCGCTTGGCCAGGATTCCAGAATATCAGCATTCTCAATGACATACGCCTGCAATTCATCACCGGTCGTATCCATTCTCACCTCTAACGGCAATGTCCAATCATCCTCAGTCAGAGACGTATGGCGCAGATCAAAATTGGCATATACATAGAAAAAGCCATCCTCTGTCAGGCCGTTGTAATAATAATCAAGGCTTTCATTGTTGATCGCAGAAGTATCTTGCGGCGCATAAACCGTCACAGAGCGTATACCGCTGCCATTCTGAAAATCAAAATAGCTGACATTAATGTTCATTTCCTGATGATCGCAAGGGAAATCCCAGGTGGGAATGCAGCCCCAGGAAGCCACAGCCGGGCGGTTGTCGAGGGTGAACTGCAATTCCTGGATCAAATCGTTGGCGAACTCTCCCATTGGAATATAGGCATTTACTGGCACCAGATGAATGCTGCCTTTGGGATTTTCAACTTCCAATTTGATATGCATAGGGGCATACCCCCAGGGAATATAGCCGCCAGGCGGGACCGGTTCCACCTGCATTGTGCGAACACCCTGCATGAGGGCATCGTCAAACCAGATATTCAAGCTGCCCTCTACCACATTGGGCGGATTGGAAGATGTCGGTCCGTCCATCTCGGACTCTGTCTCTTGCGGTTGTTGAGCAGCCTGATCCTGTTCCTGGATTTGCAAAGCAAGCTGGGTGGCCTGTGCCGAGACCGTGGCCTCCATTTGAACAATTGACCCATTCTCCTCCAGCAGCGAACTGGCCTGGCTGCTGTCGTTGAACAGAAAAAACCCTCCCACCGCGGTCACTCCGCAACAGAGAACCAAAACAACCACGATAATCACGGCCAGCATCCAACCTGTTAACCGTTTCTTGGGCGGTTCCCCTGATTGTGTGATCGTCCCCTGTACAGAAGGTTCATTAACCACCACTGGTTGTGCGACCGGCCTGCCACAATTCTCACAAAACTGATCACCGTCACGCAAAGGAGCATGACAAAAGGCACAGTTCATTTCTTAGCCGCCTCTCTCTTCATCTTGCCAATGAAATATTGGTTTTGTTTACTAATACGAGTATACACAATTCTGGAATCTTGCGTTACGAAACAAGCCGGGCATGTTAAAATATAAATCAACAGCAGAAAGGAGAACTCATGGAAACCATAAAGGCAATCCTCACCCGGCGCAGTGTGCGCCATTTTACCGCCGACCCCATCAGCCCGGAAGAACAAGATACCCTGCTGCGGGCGGCGATGCATGCCCCTTCGGCCAACAATCAGCAGCCCTGGCAGTTCATCGTGATCGATGACCGGCAAATCCTGACCGGACTGACCGAAATCCACCCCTACGCCGGGAGCCTGCTCGAATCACCGATCGGGATTCTGGTATGCGGCGACCTGAACCTGGCAAAGTCCAAAGATTATTGGGTGCAGGATTGTTCTGCTGCCACTCAAAACCTGCTGGTGGCCGCCCACGGCCTGGGTCTGGGTGCAGTATGGCTGGGCGTATACCCGCGGCAGGCGCGTTATGAAGCCATCCAGAAATTCTTAAAGCTGCCTGATATGGTGATCCCGTTTGCCTTGATCGCGGTCGGCCATCCCGCCAATCCGCTGCCCACGGCAAACCGTTACCTTGCAGAGCGGATCCATCTCAACAAATGGTAAACTAACCCGCTCACTTCGGCAAGCTCAGTGAGCGGGTTCCGTAACCAAAAAGCTGATGGTGTATCACCGTCAGCTTTTTGTTATCTTTA
>JAIOTF010000312.1 GCA_021107195.1 Anaerolineaceae bacterium
TTCTTTGAAGCCCTCTTTCAGGCTTTGAGGAGCAGGTAATTGGTTTTTCCTCTCATTTTCTACCTTTTTTCATGCGTAAGCCCTGTGGGTGGGGGTACTATATTCAAATCAGTTACAAAGAGTGATATGGAAGGGATCGAGTTCTTATCATCTTTTGAGAGATTGACAAAAGAATTTGAGTTATTAGTTTCACCTATAGAGACGCAAATTGAAAACTTGTTGAAAAGAAACTCTACCCTTCGCAGCACGCGCGACTTATTGTTGCCGCGCCTGGTCTCGGGCGAGGTGGATGTGTTGCAGTTGGAAATTGAAATACCTGAGGAGGAAATGCAAGCATGAGTGAAACTGTATTTACTAAAGTAGATTACGATCTGGGATCGCTGGTTAAATATATCGGCCTGGGCGAAATTGGACTGCCTGATATTCAACGGCCCTTTGTCTGGAAGAATGCCAAAGCGCGCGATCTGTTTGATTCGATGTATAAAGGCTATCCGGTGGGCTATTTGCTCTTCTGGAAAAACACCCTGGCTGAAGCCGGTCGCACGATTGGTACCGATACCAAACAAAAACCGCCCGGCCTGGTGATCGTCGATGGACAGCAGCGCTTGACTTCTCTGTATGCGGTGATCAAGAATATTAAGGTTGTACGCAAAAATTTTGAAAGCGAACATATTCAGATCGCTTTCAACCCCATGGAAGAACGCTTTGAAGTGGCCGATGCAGCCATCCGGCGTGATAAAGCTTTTATTTCTGACATTTCCATTTTATGGGGAGCGGATGTCAGGATCACCCGCATCATTCGCAATTATCTTGAAAACCTGCGCTCGAATCGTGAGATCAATGAAGAGGAAGAACTGGCCATTGAAGATAATATTCTCAAGCTCCAGGGATTGTTGGGTTTCCCCTTGACCGCGCTTGAACTGGCCGCTGATATTGATGAAGAGGCAGTCTCGGAAGTGTTTGTGCGCATTAACAGCAAAGGCACACCGCTCAAACAGGCTGACTTCATATTGACTTTGATGTCTGTCTTCTGGGATGAGGGCAGGGCAGAATTGGAGGATTTTTGCCGAAGATCCCGCCAGCCTTCCCGCGGCGAAGCCTCGCCTTTTAACCATTTCATTGAACCTTTCCCGGACCAGTTGTTGAGAGTAGATGTTGGGCTGGCTTTTAAGCGAGCCCGCCTGAAATATGTTTATTCGATTTTGCGCGGCAAAGACCTGAAAACCGAAAAATTCAGTGTTGAGAGCCGCGAGCAACAATTTGAGCTTCTCATGGATGCCCAGCAGCGGGTGTTGAACCTGCAATACTGGCACGATTTCCTTACCTGCATCCGTCAGGCCGGCTTCCGCAGCGGGAGGATGATCAGCTCGCAGAACAATCTGCTGTTTTCCTATGTGCTGTACCTGATGGGCCGCACAGAATACAATGTGCCCGAATTTACACTGCGGCGTTTGATTGCCCGCTGGTTCTTCATGTCTGCGGTTACCGGACGCTTTACCGGCTCACCAGAATCCGCAATGGAATTTGACCTGGCTCGCTTGCGCGATGTGAAAACCGGCGAAGATTTTGTAAAAGCGCTGAACTATATTTGTGACATTACCCTGACGAATGATTATTGGGCCATGTCGCTGCCGAATGATCTGGCTACTTCGTCTTCACGCAGTCCATCGTTGTTTGCTTACCGGGCAGCATTGGTGCTGCTGGATGCAAATGCGCTCTTCTCCAGAGCCAGAATGGCTGATTTACTGGATCCTGCCATTCACGCCAATCGCAGTGCTGTAGAACGGCATCATCTCTTCCCCAAAAACTATCTGAAGCAGCAAGGCATTATTGCCACAATTGATACCAACCAGATCGCCAATTATGCTCAGGTGGAGTGGGGGGACAATAATGATATTTCTGACCAGCCGCCAGTGGCATATCTGCCTGAATTGAAGGCACGCTTCAGCCAGGCAGAGCTTGCCCGAATGTATCATTTGCATGCCTTGCCGCCGAATTGGGAGCATTTGGAATACCGTGATTTTCTGGAAAAACGCCGCGATCTGATGGCTCAGGTGATTGCTGAGGGGTATGCAATGTTGGTTAATGGAGATATGGTTGAAGATATGGCAGCGGAGGAATTTGATCTGTCTACGCTTGTTATGAATGGTGAGTCAGAGGCAGTTGAACTGAAATCTACCCTGCGCACCAACCTGCATACCGGCAACAAAGATCCCCGGATGGAGTTGGCGATCCTGAAAACATTGGCTGGTTTTTTGAATACCAACAGCGGCACGCTGGTCATTGGTGTTGCTGATGATGGCAGCCCGGTGGGTCTTGAGCTTGATGGGTTTGAAAATGAAGACAAGATGAGTTTGCATCTGGTGAATATAATCAAGTCTCGCATGGGCATCACCGCGATGACAAACCTGCACATTCATTTTGACGACCACGACGAATGTCGGGTGATGGTTGTTAAGTGCCGTGCCTCGCCATCGCCGGTATTTGTAAAGGATGGCAGTGCAGAACACTTCTATATCCGTACGGGGCCGTCTACAACGGAATTGAGCCTTAGTCAAACACAGAAATATACTCGCCAGAGGTTTAATGAATGAACCCTCCCGTGGGGTACACCGAAGACGATCTGGTTGAACAGCCGGCGATTGCTTTGCTGGGCGAGTTGGGTTGGGAAACCTTCAACGCCTATGATGAATTTGAGCATGGGCTGAGCCCCCTGGGCCGCGAAACGCGCGCCGATGTGATCCTGACCACGCGCCTGCGCGCGGCCCTGCTGCGCCTTAACCCGAACGTATCGCTCGAAGCGATCCCGCAGGCGATGGCCGAGCTGAACTGCAACCGTTCACAGATGAGCATGGCCGCCGCCAACCGTGAGATTTACCAATTGCTCAAGAATGGCGTGCGGGTCACAATGCCCGACCCCGAAGGCAGCGGTGAAACCGTGGAAGTGGTGCGGGTCATCGATTGGGATGACCCGGCCAATAATGACTTCCTGCTGTGCTCGCAGTTATGGGTGGCAGGCGAGATGTATACCCGCCGCGCTGACCTGGTGGGCTTTGTGAATGGCCTGCCGCTGGTTTTCATTGAATTAAAAGCCGCCCACCGCCGCCTGGAGACCGCTTTCACCGGTAACCTGCGCGATTACAAGGACACCATCCCCCAGCTTTTCTGGCCGAATGCCCTGATCATCCTTTCCAATGGCAGCCAGAGCCGGGTGGGCAGCGTCACCGCCGGCTGGGAACATTTCGGCGAGTGGAAGAAGATCGGCAGCGAGGAAGAGCCAGGCCGCGTCTCGCTGGAAACGATGCTGTGCGGGGTTTGCACACCGGCGCGGCTGCTGGACCTGGCAGAGAACTTCACCAGCAATTCCCGATATGAAAAGGGGGATTAGGTTGAAAAAGTCAGTTGAAGTTTTCGTAAAGGCAAAAGAGTATAATGGGGCAGCCATAACGAATACAGGATTTTTCGCACAAAACTAAGGGGAAATGTGTCTATAAGCAAAAGCAA
>JAIOTF010000336.1 GCA_021107195.1 Anaerolineaceae bacterium
CTCCCTGATCCGGGTGGAAGCAGACGAAGCAACCTATAACCTGCATGTCATGCTGCGCCTGGAACTGGAAATCGCATTGATGGAAGGGGCGCTGGCTGTGGCCGATCTGCCGGAAGCCTGGAATGCCCGCATGCAGGACTATCTGGGTGTTACACCGCCCGATGATGCCAAAGGTGTTTTGCAGGACATTCACTGGTCAAGCGGGCTGATCGGTTATTTCCCGACATACGCTTTGGGGAATTTGATCTCAGTTCAGCTTTGGGAGAAGATACAGGAAGATATTCCCAATCTGGAAGGGCAAATAGAGAAAGGCGAGTTTGGCGAGCTGCTGAGCTGGCTGCGTACCAATATTCACCGCCATGGTGCAAAATTTGAGCCGCAGGAACTGGTGCAGAAGATTACCGGATCGAAGATCGATCCTACGGCTTACCTGCGCTATTTACGCTCAAAATACGGTGAAATTTACAAACTTTAAGAAGATGTCAGCCGGTGGATATTGTCCACCGGCTGCTCCCATTGCAGGTGGCATGGTGAGTGCAAGAGAGAAATATTTACTGCGTATAGCTAAATTCCGGGGCATGGGTCTTGTTTGTCTGGTGGGCCTGTTTATATTAGTAGCCTGCCAAACGAATTTGCCAGGTATGTCAGGTGATAATCCGGATGAGCAGGTAGTTGTTGAAACACAAATTTCAACCGAAACCGCGACATTGGAAGTATTGCTGCCGACAGAGACCTTGGCTGCTACTGTTGCAGCAGCAGTCGGGAGAACAGATACACCGGTCGTCAGACCCAGCGTAACACCTCTGCCGCCAACAGCAACCAGAATTCCGCCAACGCAAACACGTACACCGGCGGCCTCGGTGGAGCCGAGCGCCACGATACGCCCGAAGTGGCCGTATCCTACAAGGACACCGACCAATACAGCGACTTCCACGGTAACCCCGACCCCGACCCCGCCTTTTGCCCGCATGCATATTACCAAGCCGGGTTTATATTCCAAGGTCATCTCGCCCTACCGGATGGAGGCGATGGTGCTGCCCGGTGCGGATGGTTTGGTCAGTGTGCGACTGGTGGGTGAGGATGGGCGCCTGATCATCAACCAGTTGCTGGATTATTCGTACAACAGTCACACCAGTATCTGGATTGCACCGTATCTTGAGTTTGAAACCTCTGCGGCCGCGGAACTGGCCCGCCTGGAGGTTGGCACACAGGATAAGTTTGGGCGCAGAATTTCGCTTTCTTCGGTGGATTTGATCCTGATGACGGTGGGTAAAAATCAGGTGAATGATTCCGCGGTTGTCTATGAACCCTATCTTGTACGCTACCCGGAGGTCGAGCAGGTCATTTCCGGGGGTGAGGTGTGGGTGAGCGGCCTGGCTGACCCGGTGAGTTCCAGTCCGTTGATCCTGGAGTTGATTGATGAAGAAGGGAATGTAGTGGGTTCCAATGAAATTCCGATAGCAGAACCAACTGGCGACTTGAGTCATACACCGTTTGGTGCCGGGATTTCTTATACTGTGGACAGCGGGTTGACCCCGGTGCGACTGATTCTGCGCCAGGAAAGTGATGGGCGTATCCCGGGGACGGTGGCTCTTTCCAGCATAGAGATTGTGTTGATCCCGTAGCGATGTGATAAGTATTTTCGTAGGGGTACACGGCGTCCAAAAAAGCATTGGATGCTATGTGCCCGAGCGGCATGTTAAATACAGCCAATGTTTTGGGTAACAATGCTTGTCCGGCAGTAACCGATTTATGTGAATCTCAATAGTGCTAATCTGCCGGCGGTAACGCCTGAAATCGTTACTACATTATGATGCAATGAGACCTCCCGCGATCAATGCGGGAGGTCGGGTATTAAATCAATAGTGGAAGGGAATATTATCTAATAGAGCGTTTGACTTTTAGTGTGACGTGATAGGCGAACGCCATTCGCCCTTACGCTATGATTAAGTGTATTGTCAGGTTTCCAAATCAAAACCAATTTTCCGGAATGGAAAAAGAAGCAGGATTAAAGCCTCTTTCCCACTTGGGCTACGCTCCGCCTTCGCCATAGAAGGCAGGATCGGTGGGAGTTTTCCCTGAAGGATCCCACACATGCACCCAATCTCCATTTTGTGCCCAATCGAAGAGCCAGTGGGAATCGCCGATAGAAAGATTGATACAGCCGTGGGTTTGCTCATAACCAAACAAGGCTCGCCAGTATGCACCGTGCAAGGCGCGCTTCTGGTCAAAATACATAGTCCAGGGCACGTCTTCAAGCTGGTAATAGTCGGAGCGGTCTGCGGAAAATGCCCCGGTCATGGTCTCGGTGGTTTTCTTCTCATAAATCCGGAATAGCCCCGGTTGGGTGTAGTAGGGGTCAGCGCCGGTGGCGATCAGTGAGGCAAAGACCAGTTCGCCGTTTTGATAGACGCTCAGAGTCTGATCGTAAAGGTTGACATCGATCCAGCGGTTATTATCTACACCTTGTGGTGCCTGCTCGAGAATGCGCACCTGACGGATGTAGCGGCGTTCTACCCATAGATTGAGGCCGATCATATACCAGTCGACGCCATCAACATTGGAAATGGAATAGATGCTGACCACTTCTTCCCGGTAAAGGTCTTCGTCTGCTTCAGGTGCGGCATAGCCAGGTGCAGTGCGCGCCCGGGTGGATTCAACGATCCATCCGAAGGACCGCTCAGGTGTTTTGGAAAAAACCAGCCCCTGAAACGGAGAGTAGTTGGTCGGTGAGGCGCGCACCCAGCCGCCAGCGGTGCGCTGCAGATAATGTCCGCCATTGATATCTACCCAGCTATTGTATGAAATGTATCGGGTTTCACCGGCCGGGATATAGTTGATAGGATTGGCGCTATTGGCTGAATCCTCTGGTGATCCGTATAGGGCAACGGGTTCGTATGCATCCACGTTCAATTTGGCAAAACGCAGGTCAGAGTCAATCAGAGCCGGGTCGGGGCTGGCTGCGGGTAACGGGATCAGTGGCAAGAGAATTCCCTGGTGGGCAAGCTCGGTGAGGGCTTGAGACGGCCCCAGAGGCAGGCAGTTTTCCGGTGTGTTTAAGTATACGCCTGGCGGGCACAGGACTTCACCTGGTTTGGGCTCTTCGCCTTCAGCGTGCGCTGTTTGTGTGGGGATGAGCAGGGTGAGAATCAATAATAGTAATAGAAGTTTGTTTTTCATAACCTGTTCCATGGAGACAAAAAACTAAGAGCGTTTTTGTCTTTTTTGTCAGATATTAGTTCCGGCTATTATTGTAATACAAAAATTTTTGGAATCCGGCATTACAGAATTGAAAAGTCCAAAGCGGGGTTCTTTGCTTGACATGCGGATAGCCCTATGCTACATTAATATTTGTTTACAGTTATTTTGACGGCGCAACGGAAGCTGGAATATCCCGTCGTTTTACAATTGAGCCTGATACTGGTTTGTCTTTCAATCAAATTGAGAGAAATAGTGGATAAAGGAGTGCAGATTTGACCAAGTCACGCACCCAATTGATGGTTGAACGATTGCGCGAAATGCAGGTGTCTTCACCGGACATTGAAGCATCCGCCATCGTTTCGGTTGATGGGTTGACGATTGCTTCAGCCCTGCCACAAGAAGTTGAAGAAGATCGTGTGTCTGCTATGTCTGCTGCAATGTTGTCGCTGGGCGAACGCATTGCGGGAGAATTGGGGCGAGGCACCCTGGAGCAGGTTTACATTAAGGGAAAGATGGGCTATGTTGTGCTGACGTCCGTAGGGGAAGAGGCAGTTCTTACAGCACTGGCACGTGAACAGGCCAAGCTGGGTTTGATCTTCCTTGATATGCGTCGCGCAACAGACGATCTGAAAAAGCTAATATAGCAGGCGGCAGGAAATGGACCCAATTCCGAAGAGTGGACTTTATTATCCAAACAAGATCGTATTGCTTACCTTGCAGGCTTTAGAAGATGTGATGGGTAAAAATGGGTTGAATGCCATTTTGAACCTTGCAAATCTAAGAGAGCTGGTTGATAATTATCCGTCAGACAATCTCAAACGAGAGTTTGATTTTTCCGATTTCTCGGCGATCAACGGCGCATTGGAAGAGATGTACGGTCCACGCGGCGGTCGAGGTTTGGCATTGCGTGCCGGAAAGCACGCTTTTGAAGAGGGCTTGCGCAATTTTGGTGCGCTGGCAGGTGTGGGTGATCTGGCGTTCAAGGTTTTGCCACTGAAGGCCAAGCTGCGCATTGGCGCACCGGCCATGGCGAAAGTTTTTTCCCAAACCAGTGACCAGTACAGCACCGTAGAAGAGAAGGAAGATCATTTCCTGTATCGCATTCATCAATGCCCGGTCTGTTGGGGTCGAACAACGGATAAGCCAGCCTGCAATATGGCTACTGGCTTGCTCCTCAGCGGTTTGAAATGGGTTTCGGGGGGAAAGGAATTTCAGGTTGTACAAATAAAAGCGAAATCCAGCGGTGATGAAGCTTGCGATTTTATGATTTTCAAAAAGCCAATTGAATAAGGTGAGGTTTTGGAGGAACAAAAGGATACCCTGTTAATCGTTGAGGATGATCTGGATATTGCGGAAATGCTGGATGCTTATTTCCGTGTGCAAGGGTACAATGTCTTGACAGCTAATTGGGGGGAAGATGCTGTACGCCTTTGCAATTCTTCACATCCAGATCTGGTGATTCTGGATATCCGTCTTCCAGATATCAATGGTTTCACTGTCGCAGAACGTCTGCGCAGCAATCGCCGCACCAGTGATATTCCGATTATATTTCTGACTGAAAAACGAGAACGCAACGACAGGCTGCGCGGTCTTTCGCTGCGGGCTGAAGATTACATTACAAAACCTTTTGACATTCAGGAACTACGTTTGCGTGTGCGTAATGCGCTGCATTCATCAAAACGGGGGGCGTTGACCAATCCAGTGACCGCTTTTCCACAGGGCATGCTGGTCCAT
>JAIOTF010000017.1 GCA_021107195.1 Anaerolineaceae bacterium
CGCGCGGCAACCTTCCTGCTCCTAAAGGACTCGAAATCGAGTAATCATCTAAAGACCCGCCATGAATCGCAATAACCAAATAAGATGCCCAAAAAGCAAATCTACAATTTGTAATCTTAATATCCTATTTCATCATAGAAAAATCTCAGTTAGAGGAAGTTGCAATTGCCGGAAAACCAACTTATGAGGAATTAGCGCGGGAAATAGAAGAGCGCGCTGTGACCGAACGGGAACTGAAAGACTCTCAGTACTTGTTGCAGACGGTGATTGATACGATTGAAGGTGAAGTTTTTGTCAAAGATACCAATGGTAAATATCTACTTGTAAACAAGGCTTTTGGGAAAGATTTCGGAGTGGACCCGAAGGCTGTGATCGGAAAAGATGATTTCTTTGTTTTTCCTCCGGAAGCAGCAGCAAAATTGCAGGAGAATGATAAGCGTATCATGGCCGGGAGAAAAGCAGAGAATATTGAAGAGAGCGCTACCCTTAAAGCTAAAAATGTAACCTATTTAACCAATAAGGTTCCGTTAATTGACGACAAGGGAAACGTATTTGGCATTTGTGGCGTCGGCTTTGATATTACCCGGCAGAAAAAATTAGAAAAGGCGCTTAAAGACGCACATCTTGATCTGGAGAGACAGGTCAAGGAAAGGACTGCTCAGCTTTCTGAAACTGTTGATAAATTGCGTGAGGCAGAATTGCGCTATCGCACCGTGGCTGATTTCACTTACGACTGGGAATACTGGACAAATCTGGACGGGACCCTTCGATATGTCTCTCCATCCTGTGAACGCATATCCGGCTATACCCCCCGGCAGTTTATGGACAACCCTTCTCTATATCGTGAGATTATTATTCCAAAGGATCAGGACGTCTGGGGTAAACATTACCATGATTCCCGCAAGGAGCCGGGAGCAAAAGAAATACAGTTCAGAATCCGACGTCGAGACGGATCAATTCGCTGGATAGAACATGTTTGCCAGCCGGTGATAGGGGATCAAGAGGAGTTGTTGGGTTTTAGGGCCAGTAACCGAGACATCACCATACGAAAGGAAGGGGAAATAAAACTGCAAAATGCGTATTCAGAAATAGAGGCGCTGAAGGTGCAGCTTGAAGCGGATCGAACCTATCTTCGTGAGGAAATCAAGCTGGAACATGATCATGAAAATATTATCGGTAACAGCGATATGTTGAAATACGTTCTTTTCCGGGTGGAGCAGGTTGCACCTGCAGATACCACCGTGCTTATCCTGGGTGAGACCGGTACCGGAAAAGAACTCATCGCCCGAGCCATTCACAATGCAAGCCCACGGAGAGAGCGACCCCTTATCAAGGTAGATTGTGCTTCTTTGCCCGCAAATCTTATTGAATCAGAGCTGTTCGGCCATGAGAAAGGCTCCTTCACCGGTGCCGTTGAGAAACGGGTGGGGCGTTTTGAACTGGCGAACGGGGCCACTTTATTTTTGGATGAAATTGGAGAGCTGCCTTTGGAGCTGCAAACCAAATTACTCAGGGTCCTTCAGGATGGTGAGTTTGAGCGTCTGGGCAGCTCCCAAACGCTTCATGCCGATGTTCGAATCATTGCCGCTACCAACCGAAATCTCGAAGAGGATGTTCTGAAAAAGCATTTTCGTATGGACCTCTGGTACCGGTTAAGCGTTTTTACTATTTCTATTCCGCCCCTCAGAGAAAGAAGTGAAGACATCGTCTTGCTCGTCAAATATATGATTAGGCATTTTGAAAGAAAACTTGGAAAGCGGATCAGTTCAATTCACACGAGTGTTTTTACCAAACTGCAGGATTATTCCTGGCCCGGCAATGTCAGGGAACTGGAAAATGTGATTGAACGCGCGGTCATAAATACTCAAGGGGATACGTTGCGACTGGAAGATTCTCTGGATGCGCACCGGCCTGAGGATGTAGAGTCCCCCGACTTTCCCATAAAAAGCCTTGAAGAGATAGAGCGAGAGCATATCTTGCTGGCGCTCAGGAAAACCAACTGGAAAATTCACGGCGAAAATGGCGCTGCAGCGCTGCTGGATATAAATCCCAGTACACTTCGCGGTCGTATGCGTAAACAGGAGATTCGCCGACCTTCCTACAAAACCTGATATTTGCCATATGCAGCCACCGTATTTGGCGAATTTGCCATATATGACAACTCTATCATCCCCCGCCTCTCTTGATCCGATTTTGTCTGAAGACAGTTTTGTATTAAATATGACATAGTTAACTTATCTTTCCACTTGCTTCCGCATTTTGGCACTGATTTTGCTCTATTGAATATCACTTGTTTCATGAACCGTGTGAACATTTTCGTTTCCCTAATAAAATTTCAAACGCAAAAAACGGCCTGGCAAATGGTTATTCTGAGGATATCAGTAAAAGCCCAATCGAATAAACGCAACGAGCTTTTGTCTGCGTGCCGGTTGATAAGCGACCGGACCCGTCAGGAAAAGGGGTGTCTGGACTGCCGCCTTTCTCAGGATATCGACAATGAGAACCTCATCTATCTGGAAGAAACATGGGAGCGTCGTTCATACCTGGAGGAACATTTTTCTTCCGATATTTTTTGCGCACTGCTCGGTGCGGTAAAGTTGCTTGGTGAAACCCATGAGATTCGAATCAATGACGGTTCTCAAACCGAAGGGTTGGAGGCTGTTAAAGCGGCACGATCAAAAGAAGGCAGGCGTGATCAGTGATCTCAATAACCTTAATTTAAGGAGGAAAAATCTATGAAGCAAAAAACGTTTTCACTCATTGTGGTGTCTGTTGTCATGGTGGTGTTGTGTCTGGCGGCA
Organism: Anaerolineaceae bacterium; assembly: GCA_021107195.1. Lineage (GTDB taxonomy): Bacteria > Chloroflexota > Anaerolineae > Anaerolineales > Anaerolineaceae > SMBSF63. Next base: position 2,802 of record JAIOTF010000017.1, read on the forward strand.
AACGGGGCTTTGGCGGCCGCATCAAAAGAC
>JAIOTF010000278.1 GCA_021107195.1 Anaerolineaceae bacterium
AATTTATTTCACTACCTACACTGTCATCAGGAATTTGCCCTTTTTATCGCATCTTGTCTCTTATAGTAGCTACTTCCACGCTTAGAATTCATGCTCCACCTTTTCTTACTTGACTTGCAGGTAAACTTTGAGAAATACTCGTAGTATGTTCCTAGATACCTTCAGCATAACACTATGGCAAATCCTTTATAGGAGCCCATTTAGTAGGAGCAAAACCGCGATCTTGTTTTTTCCAAAGGAAGATTGCTGGAAAGGTAGCTGCAGTCTGGAACACTGGCAACTCCCCAAAATCTGCCACCATCAAAAACGCTTGTTTATCAAGCAGGTACTGGCGCAATTTTTCGCCGTACCCTGCACGCAGCCACTTGTTGGAAGAAATAAAACAAGCCACGCCATTTTGCCGTAGTAGTTGGTGCGCGCGGGCAAAGAAGTATACATACAGGTCAGCCATGCCGTTGTAAACTTCAGGGTAAAGTCGCCGCAAATCCTGTTTGAGATCACCCAGCAGCTCCTGGCGCACATACGGCGGGTTGGCCAGAACAATGTCAAAACCGCCCTGTTTAGGAGGCTGAGTCAATTCCATCTGCCCGCCTGAAGTGTTTACGATCCCGGTCATCTTGCCGCTCAAGGTGCTTTCTGCCAGGGCGGGTGCGAAGATTTCTGCAAAATTCACCTGCCAGTCAAAACTGTCATTAGCCAGATTCGAATCCTTAGGGTATGCCCATTCCCGGATACTCACACGTAATTCCTCTATCTCGGCCGCAATTTCACCCTTCCTGGCTTTGCCGTGATGGCTGTTCATGTAGTCATTCTTAAGCCGTAAGAACTCCTGCACCTGGTTGATCCGGAACATATCCGGCTGCAACCCGCCAGAGGGATCAGGGGAAGTCAGGCTGTCACCGGCTTCAATCTTGAAGTCCAAATTGGGCAGCGGAGGCGGATTGTCTCCCTCAAAATCCACGATCAATGACAGCCACAGACGCAAGCGAGCGATATTAACTGCGAATACGTCCTTATCCACCCCATACAGGTTATTCTGAATGATCTCTAACTTGCGGTCGTAGGTCAACTGCATATCATTGCTATGCCTGGCGAACAGGCATTGGCGCAAGTCCAGCAGTTGATGCAGCATACCCAATAGATATGCACCTGAACCGCAGGCCGGGTCACACACCTTCACCGCCCTCAATGTAATCAACGCTTTCTCCGGGTTGCGCAAGTCACCTGGAGCGTTCTCGTCCACGAACTGGGCAATAGCTGTGTCTGTTTCCTCCGGTAGCCCTGTTGCCAGATATCCCTTCAACGCCTCACGGCACATGAAAGCCACCACCGGCTTGGGCGTGTAATACGAGCCGCTCTCATGTCGCCCGGTGACCAGCTCTTCAAAAATCTTACCCAGCATCTCGGGGTCAACCGCTACTTCCACATCAATGGGAGTGGATTCGGTCACCGTGAAGTTGAAATGACAGATAAGGTCTGTAAGTATCCTGCCCACGATTTGGTCAGAGAAGAACCATGATTGGTCGTCGCCTTCTTCCTCGAACAGGCCGCCGTTCAGATAGGGAACATCTCCAATCCTGCGCTGTATTTCGATGTAATCCGAATCATCACGTTTGTCACCGCGCGGGTTATTCAAACCCCAGAAGAAGAGGGTGTTCAGCCTCGAGCGGTGAAAATTGGCCGTGGTTTTGTTGGCATCATGATGAACATAATCCACAAACAAGGCCCGCAGATAATTCTGCTGTGGGCTGCTCTCCCCTGGTGGGGTGAATTTCATCCATCCCTTGCGCTCCAAAAAAATCAGAAACATCAACCGATTGAAAAAGCGCTGGGTGTAAAGGCGTTTTTGTTCAGCACTCCAATCCAACGTAATGGTGGCCTCAGCCTCCCGGAAAATCTTCTCGTATTCTCTGTAAAACTCTTTGGTGACCGGCTCAACGTTGAATGCTTCCAGGATCGATTCAATACTCGAAAAATCCGCCTTGCCAATCTGGTTAATAAAAGTGTGTGCCGGAAGGTCGGGGGAGATGAAATAAGTGTAGCGTCTATAATCATTGATCCCGCGTTTAGTGCCTTGATAGTTATACGTAATCAAACTGAAGCGAAAGTTTCCTGCTGTATCATGGAATGCGAAAATGCCCGCATCATAATCTGAACCCAAGACTCTTCTCGCAATATTGAACTGCTTCAGTTTCCCACTTTGTGTTGTCAATCCACGCTGCGATTGGCTGGCAAGCAGAATCAATCGGCGCCCATCATTATCAAAATTGATCTCCCCCAACTTGACCAGGTCCTCAACAGGATCATCCTCTTTCAGCAAATGAGAAAGATCATCCGATTGCGGCCGAAAGCTTCCACAGGCATTGCGCAGAAACGCAATGAATTTCTGGCGAGTGAATTTTTTTGTCAATGATTGCAGCAACGGTCGATTGTCCATTCAATATTCCCCAGACTTTATTTTTTGAGGTTTTCCCCTCAACAGTCCAATTTAAGCATACAACTAACGGATTGAATCAGCAAGTGACATTCGTAATTCATCTTAATTTCTTAAATAAACACCTTGTCGTACGAAAAATTCCCCGCAGTGTTGTGCGGGGAATTCATGGTTCACGATTCTGGATCTATTTATTCGGCAAATCCTTTAGCCAGTTTTTAATAGCATCTTCCTCTAGTGAATATTTCGATTGCTTCGACGCATTTTCCCAGTGTTGGGCAGCTTCCGAAGAATTCTTCTCCGCAAGTTCAAGACAGCCTGACAGCATCTCTATAAGAGGATACTCAATATCTGCGGGAATGGCTTTAATCAAATCTTTCGCCGCCTGGTACTCTCCCAATGCAATTGCCGCTGTTGCACCACACGCCTTGGCTGCTGCACAAAAGGTTAATGATCGTCCGGGAAAGGACAAGGGATCGGGCTGCATATCACCAGTTACCCAAAATGGAATTCTCAGTATAGCCTCTTCATCTATATGGGAGGACTTCAATACAGCATTTGCAAACTCCAAGGCTTTCTCATACTTACCAAGCATACAATATAAATATGAAAGATTACACTGAGAGATGACACCAAAAAACCCATCTTCGTCCATCGCGATAACACTATGGAACAAAGCTTCAGCTTCCTCGTATTTGGCTTTTCCTGCCAACATATAGCCCAAATTAGTTGAGCAACGCACATCATCTGGTTTGAAAGCTGCCAACTGGTAATAGACTGAAATCGCTGCCGCATTTTCTCCCTTCTCATAAAAGGACACACCAATATTGGCCAGGAAATCCAGTCTTTTCTCAGTGTTTTTTTCCAGATGCGGCCGAATGATTTCCCAGGCATCATCTGCGCGCCCAAGTTGATGAAGAACCTTGTAATGAATTGGGGCCAGTTTATCACTGATTGAAGTATCTGATACTGAAGATAAAATTTCCAATGCCTTTTCAGGTTGCCCAACTTCGGAAAGGATTTCAACTGGATAGCTGTAAAAACGTTGATCGGTTGGTATCTCCTCTCGGGCAATGCTTATTTCTAAAATAGCATCCTCTATTTTCCCCATTGCGAGAAGAGCGTTGGACCGCTGCAAAAAGAGAGCCGCTAAAACAGGCTCAGCTTCTGCCCGACCTTCAGGATTTTCAAGAATGAGATCAATGCCTATTTGGGAAGTGTTGATCACTTTGTCAAATTGTTCCACTCCTAAAAGCGCATCTGCTTTTGCCTGCCAATTACGATAGTGTCTCGGATCAATAGCTATTGCGTGTTCGGCTGCCTCAAGAGCTTTGTCAAAATCTCCTTTGGCTGTATAGCACTGAGCTAAGCCCCGCCAGGCGCGATCAAACTGCGGATCAATTTGGGTGGCTTCCTGCAAAAGATTAATTGAAGCCTCACAGTCATTGGTAATATACCGGGTCAAGGCAAGCTCAGACAGGGAACGAGCAGTCCTAGCTACTTTCACCACAGCCTCAAAAACTTCCTGCGCAGCTTCAGGCTTATCATGTTTCAATAATAAGTGTCGTCCATAACGAATACCAAAATCTGGATTTTGAGATTTTTCCCACGCTGTTTGCAGAATAGCTTCCATATCCTTTTCGCTTTCGAGGTGCTTATATACATTCAGAAGACCATCCAGCGTAATTCGATCAACGGGGTTCTGCCTAAATTGTTTTTCCAAAAATTTTAGGGCTTCAGAATATTCTTCCTGTGAAATCAAAAATAATCCCAGGCCTTGCAACGCTTCGGAATTATCTGGATCAAGTTGAATTGCTGTACGGAAAGCAATCTCAGCATCTGCAGGATTGCCCTTTGCTTGATGTAAGGCACCTAGCATCACAAACGCCGGCGCGTAATCTGGATTTTCATGAATAGCATCCTGCAAAATTCCAATTGCTTGCTGCTCTTTACCTGCCTGACGAAGAAGCAGCGCCGCAGATACGATTAATGCAGTATTTTCGTTAGAAAGTGTCATTGTCATTCCATCCACTTACAGAATCAAATCCCGCTACCGCAAATGAAACCTCTCTTGCTGAGGTCCTTACTGAATACTGTTGTCTCTCCTGCCCACGTGCTTGGTTAAGCGTAGGAGAATTGATGGATCCGAGTAAATCACGGATTTGTTCCTGCATTTGTTCTGCTTTTATTGCTCTGTATTTCATTTGGCGATTCGCTTCGATTAACTGCAATTGATCTAGAGTAAATTTGAAAATCGTATCAATGATTGGGCTTTGATTTCTGTGTTCTTGAAGCAAATTCGCCAAAGCTTCAGTCTTTTTCTGAGCCCGCTCATATTCATTGTTTTGATTTTCACTTCGGATTTCTTCAAAGCTTTTTTCTAACCAACTAGAAAATAAAGTTTCATCTAGACTATTAGCTTCTGGTTGTTTACCGGCAGCGATCAATACCTGTTTAATCGCAAAAGACAAACCAGGCCAAGAAGTTACTGATGATTCTGCATCATCTTGGACAACCTTTATTGATGTTCGCGAAGAAAAACCTACGGCCTCAGCCAAAGCAGAGCTGATCCACTGATTCAAACTTACGCCGTTTTCTTCAGCGGCTTCAACCAGCTTGCGATGCAAAGATTTGGGAACACGAACCACAAACCGCCCGCTGTAATCCTCTTCAGGACGTGGTTCGGGAATAGATTCTCCATCTTCGAGTTCCACTTCAAGCCAACCGTACATAGCATCTTCGATCATGCGCAATGCTTCTTCCGGTGTATCTCCCTGGCTCATACAGTTCGGAAGTTCCTTAATACGAACAAACCATCCGCCTTCAGGTTCGGGGATCAATTCACGCGTATAGGGCAAGCTCATATAGTATTCAACATTCTTATCCATTTTTCACCAAATCTTTTGATTATTCTTCCAATTCACGGATTTCATCAATGAGATGCAAGGCATTTCTTATGATAAAAGGAGCAAGGCGTTTAACATGGGTAGGTACAGGAAAAGATCGAAAACCAGGTCTTTTGTAAATATCATGACCACCTGTTGTTCTCCTATAAACAAAGCCGTAACTCTCAAGCAGCTTGATCAACTCCTTTGGATTTGTATTCTTTGTGTTCCTTTTTATTTTTCCATAAAGGTCATCCATGCCTATTGCCTCACGCATCTATACTTATAGTACTATATATAGTACTATGTGTCAATATCATTAATATTGGTTTTTGTTGTTATTGGACTTTGGACAATCCGCAATTGCAGGGTTGTCGCCAAAAGCGTAAAATGAGCCGAAAAAGCCACAAAATGTCGCAAAAACCTCGTAAAAACGGTTCCAAAGCAACTTTTTCCGTGGATAGCAG
>JAIOTF010000381.1 GCA_021107195.1 Anaerolineaceae bacterium
AAACAGAATATGTTCCCTTCGTCCAAGGTGCATTCAACCCACACGTTTCCTCCCTATCCTAAGGTAAACCCCAACGTCAGGACCGCGAATTAACTTGAGGGGGAATTTAGCGAGTGTCTGATAATCCGGGCACTGATGCGGTCACTTAAAATTATACAATAGGCCTCTTGCAAAAGTGCGTCATAATAGGGGCATGAAATACAAAACGATCAAAGCCTGCACCCGCTCGGTTTCAAACTACTTTAATTGGCGCATTTCTTCCAACTCTGAGATGAGTATGGACAAGTTCCTCGCGATAAGGTTGACCATAGCCAAGAGCGGTTAATGTTTGCGCCATTTGTAGGTAGCAATAGCATATATGGTCGACTTGTTCGGGATTTCGTTTTTTGGTGTAATAGTCACACAAGCGGAGGTAGGGGTGAGGATTATCAAATTGAGCTTCCACTAATTGCTTGTATAGAGCAACTGCATGTTCTGTTTTCCCCTGGCTTTCCAGTTTAGCAGCATTTGCCTGTAAGTCGTAAAGCTGGCTAAGGATACGATCCATTTCCTCAATATAGGGACGGTTGGGAGTCTCTTTGGGAATACTGGGAAGAATTTTCAGTATCCGGTAATAGCGGATGCCAGGTTTGGTTTCTTTGAATAGCTCTTGCGCAGGCAAGAGATCGGGTGTTTTTGATGGCATGTGGTGTAATGGCCCTTTCGTTACTATGTTTTTATCAAAATGAAATCTCCTTATGAAAATTATATAACATGCCAGGCATCAAATGAGTTTAACTATCCCTGCTATGTTGAGTATTTTGTTATTACCCAATCATAAATCCAACTCCGGTATCACAGCACTTAAATGTGACAAATGAGTAAAAACCTTGAAAAAATTGGGATTCACTGGCAGACTCTTATGAAGACTGATTCATAGGAGAAAAACCAGTGAACCCTTGCATTGCATCACATAAGAATCTTACCATTAAGGCTCTTTTTCTTCTTGGTCTCTAAGCCTCTTCACTCGCTCCAAGCGCCATGATTGTACCCGACGTTGTAGAGTGCGCAGTTGTCCATCCGAAAACATTCCCGGATATTTATGTTGCAAAGCCAGGAAGAGCGTTTTGGAAGAAATCTGCGGAATAAGCTGTAGTTGTTGCTCGACTTCCTGCCAAACATCGGCAAAAGGGTCTTTACGGGTACGCCAATAACGCGGGCTTGAATGGACGATTTTTCTTTTGGTGCGCCGGTAGAACCTCTCTGAAGGCAGCGGCTTGTTCTCCACGATGGGAGGCTCTGTCATAGTTTCATGTTCGGGGAACTGGAAAAGCAGACCCAATTCGGGATGTGATGACTTGGGGTGCCTAAATGAGCGGAGGTCAGCTTGTTGCCACAATTGCTCCTGGAATATCAGGATGTGAGATTTCAAATCCAGGGGATCCAAAGATTGATATTGCTTCGTCAGTTTTTGTTTTGCCGATGGGGAGACAATTTTATCCGCCAAGATACGCGGGTAGAGTGTCTGGGCCTGGTCGTACTTGCGGTACACTTTGCTGCCCTTCCGGGTTTTTGAAATAAGTTTCAGAGAGGGTTGAAAGAAATTCACATAAGGTCCGAGATGTTGGTAGAGTGCCATCAAAGCCTGGTAAGGTGGAAGTGTCAGGCGACAGAGTGGTCACTATTGACTAAGCAGTGTTAAAATGTTTATAATAGACTCAATATATCCGATTCGTTGATTCCCACTGGGATAAACGAACGATAGGGTATGGGAAGTAATTTCCATTACCTGCCAGTGTGCAAAGGAGATCTCTACTGACGAGGCCCATCGTCAGAAGCGCTCGTTGCACATTTTTTGTTCTAATGGTTCTCACCTCACAAAAACAAAAAGGAGGCAGGCAAATCAGAGTTGATCGCTCCATTTTTCTCAGCAATTCAGAATCTTAATGAACATTACCCCCCCAAAGGAGGTTTTCCGTGTTTTTCGTACGCGTAAATATGACCGATCGCACCTTCAAAGTGGAAGAAACACCAGCAGCGTATAAATATCTTGGCGGCCGCGGACTCACTTCGAATGTAATCGCCAACGAAGTTTCTCCGCTCTGCCATGCGCTTGGGCCAAACAATAAATTGGTCTTTTCGCCTGGCATCCTCACCGGTACCAGTGCTCCCACCTCGGCGCGCATTTCGATTGGCGGCAAGTCGCCGCTGACAGGCGGCATTAAAGAATCCAATGCGGGCACATCCTGGGCCGCGGATTTGGGTGTAATGAACATTCAGGGGCTAGTCATTGAGGGGCAACCGGCTGAAAAAGGCCAGTATTGGGGTATTTCCGTTATCTGGGACGGGAAACCCAAAGTGGAATTCTTCGATGCAACCCAATACACGGGCAAAGTGCTGAGTGAAATCTATCCTGCCATGTATGCAAAATTCAGCGACAAGGTTTCAGTATGCAGCATAGGCATGGCGGCTGAACACGGCTACAGCAACTCGGGGGTTGTTTTCAATGACATGAAAAAGCGTCCGACGCGCTATTCCGGCCGCGGCGGTCTGGGCGCGGTGATGGCCTCCAAGGGACTCAAGTTCATCGTCCTCAACCGTGCCGGTGCACCCGGTATGCAAATTGTGGACAAGGCGCTCTTCGAAGAAGGTCGTAAAGAGATGATTAGTGCGCTGCGTACGCACGCGGTCACCAAGCCAAAGGGGGCACTCAACTCTTATGGCACGGCTGTGCTGATCAATATTCTCAATGAAGCCGGTGGTCTGCCGACGCGCAACTTCTCGAGCGGCCGATTTAAAGGTGCACCTATGATTGCAGGCGAGGCTATTTTTGAAAGCAACAAGACCCGCAAGGGCAAAGAAGTGTACAATCATTCCTGTTCCCCGGGCTGTATTATCCAGTGCTCCAATACTGTTTATGATGCGCAAGGCGAAGAAATTACCTCCTGTCTGGAATACGAATCAGCCTGGTCGCTGGGTGCGGACTGTGAAATTGATAACCTGGACGACGTGGCCCTCATGAACGCGCTGTGCAACGATTACGGCCTGGATACGATTGAAACCGGCACGACCATTGCCGTAGCCATGGAAGCGGGTGTGATCCCGTTTGGCGATAGCAAGGGCGCCATTAACCTGATCCACGAGATGGGCAAAGGAACGCCACAGGGGCGAATCCTGGGCGCGGGCACAGCCACTACCGGGCGTGTCTACGGCATGACACGCGTGCCGGTTGTCAAGGGCCAGTCCATGCCGGCATACGAACCACGCGCGATCAAAGGTATTGGCATTACCTACGCCACCTCAACCATGGGCGCTGATCATACTGCGGGCTATACCATAGCACCCGAAATTATGGGCGTGATGGGTAAGCAAGACCCGCTTAGCTCCGAAGGAAAGGCTGCGCTCAGTCGCGCCTTCCAGGCTACCACGGCCTTCCTTGATTCCACCGGGCATTGTCTTTTCATCGCCTTTGCCATTCTGGATATAGCCAGCGGCTATCAGGGCATGGTGGATGAAATCAACGGCGTTTTTGGGACAAGTTGGACAGCAGAGGATATCCTCAAGCAGGGCGGCGATATCCTTAAGGTAGAACGCAAGTTCAACGAAGAAGCCGGCATTGGAAAGGAAGCCGACCGCGTGCCCGAATTTATGAAAACCGAACCGCTGCCACCGCATAATACCGTTTTTGATGTATCTGATGATACATTGGATTCGGTGTTTGGCGAGCTGTAGGAACAACCCATCTGTCGACTGACATGATGGGTAAATCTGCACATAGGGCAGGGGGCATTTGCCAGATACGATCATGGGCAATTGCCCCCGTGCCCCATTTGCTTCTTAAGTGAAAGTCCGGATCTTTGTATGTTATTGGATCCGCGGGCCAAACGATTCTCCGCTTCCATCAATAAACATCGATTATGAGTTAATCAAACACTATGCCGAATATTCTGACTGATAGCAATGGCAGACTGATTTTACCCAAGAGCTTTTTGCAGCGACGCCATTTGCCCGCAAATGTGGACTTCTGGTTGAATGAGCGAGAAGGTGACCTGATTCTGCATCCGCGTCTGCCAAATGCGCGCAAGCTATATATTGAGGCGACCACGGCTTGTAATTTGCAGTGTCGCACCTGCATTCGTAATATCTGGAGTGACCCAATCGCCGCAATGAAACGTGAAACCTTCGACCGTATTCTGGAAAGCTTGCCCGGGCTGCCTGAACTGAATCGCATTGTCTTCACCAGTTTTGGAGAATCACTTACCCATCCGAGTATTTTGGATATGATTGAGGCGGTTCGTGCGCGCGGACTGGCTGTTACACTTGGTACGAACGGTTTGCTGCTCACATCGAAGGTCTCGGCAGAACTGGTGCGCCTGGGTGTCGACCGTATTGTAGTTTCGCTGGATGGCGTAAGCCCGGATATTTATGAAAATGTGCGCGGTACTGACATGAGCGAGGTGTTGCACAATCTGCACAGTTTGAACGAGGCGAAATATCAACTTGAGTCGCTCATCCCGACGCTGGGCATCGAGTTTGTGGCGTTAAAGTCGAACGTGCATGAGCTGGGGTCACTGACCAGGCTGGCCTCACACCTGAAAGCTGCACGCGTGCTGGTGAGCAATGTGCTTCCGTACACTGAGGATATTCTCGCCGAGGTTTTGTACGGCTACGAGCCGCAAGCTCCCTTCATGACAGGCGGTTTCCCGGTGCGTGCCGATGCCTGGGTGACCTGGGGTACGCTCGAACTACCACACATGCACTGGGGCGCCGAGCGGCGTTGTCGTTTTGTGAATGACCGTTCGATGGTTGTAGGATGGGATGGCGAAGTTTCACCTTGCTATGCGCTCTCACATAATTACTCCTACTACGCGATTGATGGCCGCAAAAAGGACGTAAGTCGCTATCAACTTGGTAATGTACACGATAACTCATTGGCCGATATTTGGATGTCGGAAGATTATACCCTTTTCCGCAGTGAAGTGCGCATCTTTCACTTTCCTTCTTGCCCCGATTGCGACTTGCGCGATACCTGCGACCTGCGCGGCGAGAACGAGGGCTGTTGGGGCTGGAATCCCTCCTGCGCCGACTGCCTTTGGGCTCAAGATATCATCCGTTGTCCGTAAGAGGTTGACTTCAGGAAGAGAACCCTGAACAAAAGATGTGAGATGATCAACAGGAACCTGCAACTATGCTGAAGATTAAAGTGAAATTGTATGCCACATTAAGCTCCTTTCTGGGTGATGTAGCCTCAGGCACGCCGGTGGAGATGGATATGCCCGCGGAATCAACCCTGGGCTCTCTGGTCGAACTGCTTAAGCTGCCACTGGATGAGGTAAAAATATGTTTCGTCAACGGGCACATTGTGGAACTTGAGCAAGTGCTGAAGGAAGGTGATGAAGTTGGCATATTTCCTCCCGTTGGAGGCGGATAACATGCAGGAAACACAAATTGATACTTGGTTGTACGGCGTTTTGGCCCGCTACGGTGGCGAGCCGCAGAATCGTACATTTGTCAACTTGCAGGTAGCACTGCCCGCGGGCGGCCTGATGCGCGATTTGTTGGCTACTTTGCAAATGGATACTGCCGAGCGCGGCATTACCTTTATCAACGGCGACTTAAGCGCCATGCCCGGCGTGCAACCTGACATGGATCACCCTCTAAAAGACGGCGACCGCGTGGCCTTTTTCCATTTGCAATCCATGTGGCCTTTCCAGTATCGGCACGGGGTGGGAATGATTGACGAAATGCAGACCGCTATCAACGGGAGTGAGAATATTGGGCTGCACCACACATATAGAAGTATGAAAATGTTTTGAATACATAAAATTTTAGCTTGGTACATTGTTTTAAAATCAGACAAGGACTTTTACTGGACAGTGAGGCATGTGTCCATCCTGCGCCTTGCTCTCTAAATTATTGCCAGGAGTTGTCTCACCATTATAGTCACAGAGGGGAACCGTTATCCGTATTTAAGGTTCAGTATTACTTTTGGATCCAATATGCAAACCGCATTCGGTCTTATCAAAATTTAACCAACGTCCCGCGCGATCATTCTCCTCTGAGCCCACCGCCGATGTACACCACTTACAACCGATACTGCGGTATCCTTTTTCCCACAATGGATGGCGCGGTAAGCTATGCTCATCAATAAAGAGCTCAATTTCCCTGGCCGACCAACCAATTACTGGATTAATCTTGTGGTATGGTAAAAATGGGTGTTGCTCGACAGCTAGTGATTGTTTCCGATTGATTGTCTGATCTCTTCGTATCCCACTGATCCAAGCCTGATAATTTTTCATAAAGAGATAGAAGGGGGCAACTTTATTATAAAAACAACAGGCATCCGGGCTTTGATTGTACACAGGCCCAAAGGTGCGTAGGAATTCTTCTCCTTTAATTTGCGGTTCAACCACTTTTAGGTTCAGTCCGAAAAGATCCACGATGTGGTCTCTGAATTCAATCGTCTCCGGAAAATGGAAACCTGTATCGATAAAGACAACAGGAATCTTGGGCGCTTCTTGAGAGATGAAAAACAAAAGAGGAATGCTATGTGTCTGAAAGGAAGAAGTTGCGATTAATTTATCCTTAAATGTTACCACTGCCCATCTAATTATCTCTGTGGGTGTGGCCTCTTCCAGATTTTGCTTGATTTTTGAGAGATCGTATTTTTTTTGATCTTCCATAAGAATCTCCAAAGGGGACTATCGTCTCACTTGCACTGCAGCGAGCCCGGTGCAGGTGCAAGTATCAGGCGACAGTGACAGAGTGGTCACTATATGAATTACCTCTCAGATTGCACTTTTAAGTGCAACAAAGAGCAGTCAAAAAGGTAAGCTGTGGTGCAGGATAAGCCTCCAGGACTGACGAGTCAAAGGAGCACTTATCCCGAAGGACATCGGGACGATGTGAAATACACACAGCTTACCCAAGAACAAAGATACCAGATTTATGCCTACTTGAAAATGGAACATAGCCAGACAGAAATTGCTGCTGCGCCTGGTACACATAGATCCACCATCAGTCGTGAATTGCAACCCAACCAGGGCAAGTATGCGTATCGGCCAAAACAGGCGCACCAGTTTTTCCGGCAGCGGCGCAAGAAAGTGTGAAAAAGAAT
>JAIOTF010000209.1 GCA_021107195.1 Anaerolineaceae bacterium
GGGCAAGTGTGCACCTGCGGTGACAAGTACAGGTGAGCAATCTCCACGACAGTGCGGGACGCTTCGCGGCCACGTCGCAAAAGCGTGCTCCTCGCAGGGACATTTCTTGAGGAGGCTGAGTAGTTACGCTCATTCTACAGTATCCATTTTACTTTCTACATTGTATTACCACCGCGCCCGGCGCGGCATACCCCACCCATCCAAACGCACCTTCTCTGGTTTGTCCGTCCAGATGCCAGCGATGCCCGCCTGACAATTCGGGCATTTCCCCGCGGCAGTCAGATGATATTCACTAATTCTGAATCCCTGCCGCGCCACCAATAATTGTCTGCACTCAGGACAATAGGTATTCTCCAATGAGTCAACCCGCCCCGGCAAATTCCCGGCATATACATAATGCAAACCGGTCTCCTCGCCAATCTCCGCCGCCTGCTGCAGCGCGGCGGCAGGCGTAGCGCCGCGGTCTGTCATTTTATAATCCGGGTGAAAAGCGGTCACATGCCAGGGAATATCCCGCGAAACAGCGGTCAAAAACCGTGAAGTCTCCCACAGCTCTTCCGGCGTGTCATTGAATCCCGGGATGACCAGAGTCACCACCTCGACCCACACCCCCATCTCCACCGCCTGCCGAATGGTATCAAGCACCACGTCCAGTTTACCCCCCAATTGACGGTACTGATCAGCCTGCATCGTCTTCAAATCAATCTTCAACCCATCCAGATAAGGCCGCAAGAACTCCAGCATCTCCGGCGTGGCGTATCCATTAGAAACATAGCCGCATTTCAAACCAGCTTCTTTGGCCAGCTTGAAAATGGCAACCGCCCATTCTGTGGTGATTATCGGCTCATTATATGAAGAAACCACTGCCTGAGCAGCGGTTTTAACCGCATAATCCACAACCTGGCGCGGGGTTATTTGTTGTAAATTGTACGGGCTGAAATGCGCATTTGGGTCACACAATGCCTGCGAACTGATCCAGTTCTGGCAATAATCACAATGGAAATTACAGCCCACCATCCCAAACGTCAGCGCATCGCTGCCCGGCAAAAAATGCGCAAAAGGCTTTTTCTCGATCGGGTCTGTCTGTGCCCCAGCTACATACCCCCAGGGGACGTACAGCGTCCCCTCGCGATTGACACGCACCTTGCAAATTCCACGCTGTCCAGGCTTTAACACACAGCGATGACCGCATGCCAGGCAGCGCACCTTCCCTTCGTCAAGTTTTTCGTACAACGTGCCGGGGATAGTCAGCTCATCGATCACATCCGCCAGCCCAGTCATCATTTATGCTCCTCACGTCCATTGGAGACTCCCACAATAGCAGCCAGTGCCGGGGCAATTGCTACCTTTTTCTTGCCCACCATCACCGTCAACGGTCCCTCAAAGGGAGCCACATCATGGATCATCACCTCACTGCCCGGCACCAGTCCCAACTTGCGCAGGTACTTCAACCGTTTGCTGTCCACTGTTTCCAGCGCCTGCACTACCACTGTCTTGCCAACTGATATCTCGGACAGCATGCGATAATGGCGGGGTTTGATCCGTCCGCTGCGATCAGGGATCGGATTGCCTAATGGGTCAACTGATGGAAAACCGAGGATCTCTTCGAAGCGATTGACCAAGCGATCCGACACTGCATGCTCCAGACTGCACGCCTCTTCACAGATCTCATCGATCTGATAACCCACTTTTTCCACCAGGAACATGCTCACCAGACGGTGTTTGCGCAGGATATTCAATGCTACTTTCTTTCCCTCCGGGGTCAGCACCACGCCTTCCCGCCATTCATGGATCAGATACCCCTGGTTTGCCAAAGATTTGATCTTCTCGGAAACACTTGCAGGGCTAACCCCCAAAGCAGCCGCTAATTTGCTGGTGGAAGCATATGATTCACGCTGCGTCAAACGATAGACTTCTTTCAGGTACATTTCAGTCGATTCACTCAGCATCCAAGGCACTCCTTCTCCCACAGAACAATCATTATCGGAAATTCTTAAATCCCCTGATCAATCATGAGGATTTCCTATCGATAATTTTAGGTCATCCTAATCAAAGATATTATAACACAAGCAAGAGTGCAAAGAAGAAAAACGGAAACGGAAAAACAAGGTAAAATTAGATAAATAATATATCTTTGTTTTGTCATAATGGCCAGGAACTGTTCATAAACAGCTTTCGCTATCCATTGCACTATTATCAAGATTGGCAAACAAGATATGTTATTCATACCGATATCAAAAAGGACCTGTTAACGGTCACCTCTTTCAGTAAAGGGGAAAACCCGCCCCAAAATGCAATTCTCGGCAATATCCGCTATTTTCTGGTCTCTTCTCACCACTGCCCTCATTTCTGGCGTGCTGGCAGTTTTTTCATTTAATCACCGCAAAACAGCAAAAATTCCAGCCTTCGTTTCATTTTTAGTATCCGTGGCTGTCTGGAATCTGGCGACAGCCTTAAGCAGGCTCAACTGGCCCTTGCCTGTTGTCAATGCATGTGTGGTTGCACAATATCTTGCCGCTGCGGCGGCAGCTGCTACCGGGCTGGCATTTGCCCTGCAATACTCCGGCCGCTGGAAACAGCACGCCAAAATCCTGACCGGCCTGCTCATCGCCTCTCCTTTAATCCAGTTTTTTTTCTTCACCACCAATTCCCTACACCAGTGGATATGGGACACCAGCGTGCAATCAAATCTTTTCCTGGCCGCACCCGGGCCTGTTTTTTTTCCATTCGAAACGGGCAACCTCATCCTGAATATAACTATTGCAGCCCTCTTGCTGCATACAGCCCTCACCAGCTCACCCATTTATCGCTGGCAGGCAAACCTGGCGTTGGCCGGTATCTGCCTGCCGTTGCTCGCATACTCACTGGAACTCACCTTCTGCACGGAGAGACCTGGCACATGTCAATTCCTCCCAGTGATGACAGGAATAACCGGATTTATATGGGCATTTGCCAGTTACAGGATCCACGCTGCCCGCAGCCAGGAGACCTGGGAATATGACCTTTTGTTAAACCTCAATGATGGCATTCTGATTGTGAACGACGAAGGAGTAACCCTATACAACAACCCTGCTTTTCATAACCTTTTCCAGAAGTCTTCTCTCGAAACCCTGGGAAAACCCGCCGCAAAACTGATCCCTGAAATCAAGGAAATGCTGTTGCGCCCGCCATCTGCACAGCCAGCCATCCAGGAGATTATCTGGAATAAACGACATTTTCAGGTGCAGGCCCAGGACCTGATCAATATGGCCAGAGAACGAGAAGGCCAATTCATCATTTTCGCTGATGTCACCAAACAACGGCGGGCAGAGATGGCGCTGAGAATGCGTGAGATGAAATACCGTAACATTGTTGAATACCAGAACGACCTCATCACAGTCTGGCAGCCCGATACCACATTGAGTTTTGTCAATGAAGCCTATTGCCGGTATTTTGAGAAGTCATCCAAAGATGTCATTGCACATCGCTTCTTGCAGGATCGCCCTCCCGAAACACAATCCGTGATCCATGATGCAATCGAACGTTTGTTGGCCGGGGAAGAGCTTGTCACCACCGAAGAATTTATTTTTTCAAAAAATAACGAAAAACGCTGGACACAGTGGACCTACCTGCCCATCAAAGAAAACGGCAAAGTCATTGAAATCCAATCTGTGGGGCGCGATATCACCAACCGCAAGCGTGCCGAACAGGCAGAACACACCGCCCGCGAGATTGCTGAGACCCTGCGCATAATCGGCACGGAATTAACCCGTTCCCTGGAAACCGAGCAAATCCTAAATAAAATATTAGATCTGATCGCTCCCATTATCCCTTTCGATTCTGCCAATTTCCTGCAAGTAAAAGGGGACATGGCCGTTACAACCCGCGGCCGCAGATACGAGCAATTTGGGCAGCAGGCCGTATCTGCCGCCAGCAACATCACGCTCAAGATCAAAGACATCTACAATCTGCGCTGGATGCTCACAAACAAGCAGGCTTTACTGGTTTCCAACGTACCGCAAGATCCCAACTGGACTCACACAGAAGGCTTGAACTACATTCGGAGCTGGATTGGCGCACCGGTCTTTGTAAATAACGAGATCATCGGATTCTTCAGCCTGGATGGTACCCGTCCAGATCAGTTTAACGAAGATCATCTACGTTACTTGAATGTCTTTGCCGGTCAGGCCGGCACGGCCCTTGAAAACGCACAACTCTA